>CAYRBQ010000314.1:0-5246 GCA_964422305.1 uncultured Reyranella sp.
GCGGTAGACCGCGAGATAGTCCATCGCCATGCGGCGCGCGGTGAAGCGCTCCTCGAAGCGGGTGCGGATGCGGCCGCGCGACAGCTCGGGCAGTCGGTGCACGGCATCGACGGCCGCGGCCTCGCTGGTGACGACGAAGCCGGTCACGCCGTCCTCGACGATCTCAGGCACGGCGCCGCTGGGGTAGGCCACCACCGGCGTGCCGCAGGCCATCGCCTCGATCATCACCAGGCCGAACGGCTCGGGCCAGTCGATCGGCATCAGGAGCGCCGAGGCGCCGCTCAGGAAGTCCGACTTCTCGGCATCGCTGATCTCGCCGATATACTCGATGCCCGGTTGGTCGAGCAGCGGGCGGATCTCGTGTTCGAAATACTCGCGGTCGACGCGGTCGACCTTGGCCGCGATCCGGAGCGGCTGGCCCGAACGGACGGCGATCCGGATCGCGCGATCGACGGCCTTCTCGGGCGCGATGCGGCCGAGGAAGGCGAGGTAGCCGGGCTGCGCCGGCCGCGGCGTCAGGAGGCGCGACGGCAGGCCGTGATGGACGGTCCTCACCCAGCGGGCCTGCGGCACCGGCCCGCGCTGGGCGTCTGAGATCGAGATGACCGGCACCTTGTCGAACGAGTCGAACACAATCTGGTGCTCCGGCAGGTCGAGCCGGCCATGCATCGTCGTGATGAACGGCGTCGACTGGCGCGAGAAGGTCGAGAACGGGAAGTAGTCGAGATGGAAGTGCAGGATGTCGAACTCACCGGCACGCCGGCGCACCCGCTCCAGCATCGACATGTGCAACGCCATCGGGTCGCGCACCGTGGCGTCGAGGCGCAACGCGCGCGGCCACACCGGCTCGAGCCGCGCCGAGGTCTCCGAATCGCCGCTGGCGAACAGGGTCACGTCATGCCCCATCTCGACCAGCTCCTCGGTGAGCCACGACACGACGCGCTCGGTGCCGCCGTACAATTTCGGGGGGATTGCCTCGGTCAGCGGAGCGATCTGAGCGATGCGCATGAAGCGGACTCCTCTCAACGCGTGAAGGGAACATGAAAAACCCCGGCGCAGGCCGGGGTCGTTCGTCCGACGATAGCCCGGACATGGCGGCGAAATGCGGTGAGGAAACGACAGTCCCTTCTTTGTCACAGCAACCGCGACACATGCGACGTAACCAATTCCATCGCGGAACATTCGGCATCACGGGATGGATCGTCTCAGCGCCTATTCGAAGCGACCCACTGCATTCCTGCTGCGCTATGTCCGTCGCAGGGCCGTTTCGCATGCCGCGATCCTGGCGTCGGTGATCGCCGCCGTTGCCTGTTCCGTGAGCACCCAGTACGGCGTGAAGTTCCTCGTCGACACGCTGGCGGGCGGACCGGGCGGCGGCGGCGTGTGGATCGCCTTCACCGTGCTGGTGTCGCTGATCGCCGCCGACAACCTGCTGTGGAGACTCGCGGGCTGGATCGGGAGCCACGCCTTCGTGGGCGTGACCGGCGACCTGCGCAGCGATCTCTTCCGCCATCTCACGGGCCATGCGCCAAGCTATTTCGCTCAGCGCCTTGCCGGCACGCTCACCGGCCGCATCACCGCGACTTCCAACGCCGCCTTTGCCATCGAGAACCTGTTCTTCTGGAACGTCCTGCCGCCCTGTGTGGCGACGCTGGGCGCCATCGCCTATCTCGCGACGGTCGACGTGGCGATGACGGCGGCGCTGAGCGCCATCGCGGCGGTCGTGATGCTCCTGCTGTTCCGTCTCGCCGCCCGAGGCGCACCGCTGCATCACGGATTCGCCAACCGCGCCGCGCGGGTCGAGGGCGAGCTGGCCGACGTGATCGGCAACATGCCGCTGGTGAGGACCTTCGGTGCCACGGCCCGCGAGCACGGCCGTTTCGACCGGACGGTCGGTCGCGAGCTGACGGCGCGTCGGCGCAGCATCCAGTACCTGGAGCGCCTGCGCCTGCTGCACGCCGTCCTCACCATCCTGCTCACCGTCGCCATCCTCGCCTGGGCGATCGTGCTCTGGCAGCGCGGCCGGGCGAGCGCCGGCGACGTGGTGCTGGTCTGCACGCTGGCCTTCACCGTGCTTCACGCCACGCGCGATCTCGCCGTCGCCCTGGTCGACGTCACGCAGCACATGGCCCGTCTCGCCGAGGCGCTGGCCACCCTGCTGCGGCCGCACGACCTCAGGGAGCATGCGGCGGCCACGCCGCTGGTGCCGCGCCAGCAGGGCGTCGAGTTCGAGGACGTCACCTTCGGCTATCCCGGAGGCCGCCTGGTGTTCGACGGCTTCAGCCTCGCCATCGAGGCCGGCCGGCGGACCGGCCTGGTCGGTCCGTCGGGCGGCGGCAAGTCGACGGTGCTGGCGCTGCTGCAACGCTTCCACGATCCCGACGAGGGCCGCATCCTGATCGACGGCCAGGACATCGCGCGCATCACGCAGGAGAGCCTGCGACGCGCGATCTCGGTGGTGCCGCAAGAAATCTCCCTGCTGCATCGCTCGATCCTCGACAACATCCGCTACGGCCGTCCCGACGCCACCGACGAAGAGGTGCGGGCGGCGGCCGAAGCGGCGCGCTGCCGCGACTTCATCGAGGCGATGCCAGCGGGATTCTCGACCGTGGTCGGCGATCGCGGCGCGCGACTCTCCGGCGGTCAGCGCCAGCGCATCGCCATCGCCCGCGCGATCCTGAAGGACTCGCCGATCGTGCTGCTCGACGAGGCGACCTCGGCGCTCGATGCCGAGTCCGAGGAGCTGATCCGCCAGGCCCTCGACCGGCTGATGGAAGGCCGCACGGTGATCGCCATCGCCCACCGGCTCTCGACGCTCCGCAGCTTCGACCGCATCGTGGTGCTCGACCGCGGCCGCATCGTGCAGGACGGCGCGCCCGACGAGCTGGTGCGTGGGCCGGGCCCCTATCGCGACCTGGTGGAGAGCGAGCTGGCGAAGCTGCGCAGCGCGGCGTAGCGCCTTTTTTTCCCCTGCGCGGGGCCCGCGCAGGGGAAGTGCCCTCGTCTTACGAGGGCGATCGGGTTCATGAGCCCCCTCCGTCGGCGTAAGATGCCGATACTAGGCTGCTAAGGCCGATGCGGCCTTAGCAGCGACCCGCAGACGGGGGAGGAATCCCTGACTTGACGGGATTACCGGTTAGGTACAAATCTTCTGGCATGACGGCATCGGCCTTCGCCCTGTTCGACACGCCCATCGGCACCTGCGGCCTGGTGTGGGGCGGCCGGGGCATCGCGGGTCTGCAACTCCCCGAGAAGACCGCCGAGGCGACGCGCGATCGCGTGAAGCGGCGCTGGGCGGGCGTCGTCGAGACGTCGCCACCGGCCGGCGTGCAGCGCGCCCTCGACAGGGTGCAGGCATTGCTGGCGGGCGACCATGTGAGCCTCGAGGACATCCCGCTCGACCTCGATGCGGCACCCGAATTCCACCGCAAGGTCTACGAGGTGGCGCGCACCATCCCGCCGGGCCAGACCATGACCTACGGCGAGATCGCCAAGCGCATCGGCGCGCCGCGCGAGTCGCGCGAGGTCGGCCAGGCGCTGGGCAAGAACCCGATCGCCATCATCGTGCCCTGCCACCGCGTGCTGGGCGCCGACGGCAAGATGGGTGGCTTCTCGGCCGGCGGCGGCGTCGCCACCAAGCGGCGCATCCTGGAGATCGAGGGCGCACCGGCACTGGGCGCAGGCCCTCTCTTCGCGGCGCGATGACGGACTTCGCCTTCCGGCCCGCCACGGCGGTCAGACATCTCAAGGCTGCCGATCCGGCGCTGGCCGCGATCATCGAGCGCGTCGGCCCCTTCCGCATGGAGCTCAAGGCCTCGCGCAGCCTGTTCGGCGCGCTGGCCGAGGCGATCGTCTACCAGCAGCTCTCCAACAAGGCCGCGGCCACGATTTACGGAAGGGTCGAAGCGCTCTATCCGCGGACCAACGGGCTCTACACGCCGCGTCATATCCTGAAGACTCCGGACGAGAAGTTGCGCGGTTGCGGCCTGTCGCGCGCCAAGGTGCTGGCCGTGCAGGATCTCGCGCGCCGCGTCGCATCGGGCGAGCTCCCGACGCTCGACGAGGCCATGACGCTCGACGATGCCGTGCTGGTCGAGAAGCTCGTTCAGGTGCGCGGCATCGGGCGCTGGAGCGCCGAAATGTTCCTGATGTTTCGTCTGGGCCGTCCCGACGTGCTGCCGCTCGACGACTACAGCCTGCGCAAGGCCTATGCGAAGGCTTTCGGCAAGCGCAAGCTGCCCACGCCGGAGGCGCTGGCGAAAGCCGGCGAGAAATGGCGACCCTACCGCACGGTGGCGAGCTGGTACCTGTGGCGCGCGCTGGAGGTGCCGTAGCTCTCAGCTCTCAGCCTCTTCTCTGCCCCCGCGACGCGGGTCGCAGCTATGGCCGCATCGGCCATAGCTGCCAAGTGCCGCGTCTTACGCGGCGAAGGGGGTCAGAAGAAGAATGTCGACTATTGACCCCCTCCAGCCCGTATGACGGGCCACCTCCCACGAGACGCAGGGCGATCGCATATGACTCTTTTCTTCTCCTCCCCCGTCATACGGGGAAGGTGGCCGAAGGCCGGAGGGGTCATCGACGAGCGCGCATTTATCGATGCCTCCGACCCCCTTCGCCGCGTAAGACGCGGCACTTCCCCCGCTTCGCGGGGGCAGAAAAGACCAAACGCGATTGCCCTGCCCCGAGACGGGAGAGGAGGAGGAAGCACGCGACGCAAAGACATAAAGGGCTGTTCATCCGCCGCCACTGGAGTGACACGTTTGGCGTGACATAATCGGCGCATGGCCCTGACCCTTTCCACGACCGTCGACCGTACGCTCGAACGCCTGCGCAACGCCTTCATCGACACCGCCCGCGGCGCCCGCGAGGTGGTGGGCGTCCCGATCCGCGCCGACCTTCCCGACGACGACGTGCCGCGGCTGCGCGGCCGCATCGACGTCTGCCTGGAGGGCAAGGGCGGCGAGACGGCGCGACGCGCGCGTGCCGCCGAGCTGGGACAGGTCTACCTCTCGCTCTCGCCCGCCGGCCGCAAGAAGTTCCTGCTGATCCTGGCCAACGAGTACGGCCTGCCGCGCGAGGCGGCGATGGCAGCGGTCGAGAAGTGGCGCGCCTCCAAGGAGCCGGCCCGTGCGCTGCGCCGCGCGCTGGAGCCGCCGGCAGTGCGGCTGCTGCGCGAATTCGTGGGCGTGCCACAGGGCGTGAAGTTCGTGGTCGACCTGCGCGCCGAGCTTTTGGCCCTCGGCAGG
>CAYRBQ010000315.1:0-5245 GCA_964422305.1 uncultured Reyranella sp.
AACGGCCGGGCGCGATGCATGGTGCAGCGATTGTCCCAGATCACCAGGTCGCCCGCCCGCCAGGTGTGGGCGTGCGTGAAACGCGGCTGGGTCGCGTGTTCCATCAGGTCCATCAGCATCAGCCGTCCGTCGGCGATCGGCATGCCGATGATGTGGGAGGCGTGGCTCGCGATGTAGAGCGTCTTGCGCAGCGAGCCGGGATGCGTACGGACCACGCGCTGCGGTACCGGCGGCAGGGAGGCGCGCTCCTCCTCGGTGTACTGCACGACGCCGAGCTGCTCGCGCGACCGCCAGATCGAATGCTCGGCGACGAGGCCCTCGAGCTGCTTCTTGGTGATGTCCGGCAGCGCATCGTAGGCCGCGCGCATGTCGGCGAACTCCGTGTCGCCGCCTTCGTCGGGCACGACATGGGCGTAGAGCATGGAAAGCGCCCCGGGCACGGCGCGGAACGAGGCATCGGTGTGCCACAGCCGGTTGGCCAGCCAGTCGAGGCGGCGCTTGCTGGTCTGCTCGAACACCTTGGACTCGCCGTCGAGGTTGGAGATGTCGGCGATCTCGTTCGACTCCAGCCGATGCTTCACGCCGGTGTGGCGGGCCTTCTGTGCCGAGGAATGGATCGGCCCGAAATGGCGGGCGAAGGCGATCTGCTGGTGGTCGTCGAGCTTCTGGCCGTGGAAGACCACGACGGCGTAGCGGTTGATCGCCGCCTCGATGGCGTCGCGATCGGCAGGCTTCAGCGCCGCGGCGAGGTCGACGCCGGAAATCTCCGCGACGAAGTCGGGGTTGATTGGCGTAACCGTGATGCTCATAACCGCCTCCTGCGGCTATAGTGCGTCGACACTCCATCATCCCTCAGGAAACGCCATGCCGCAAACGATGAAGCTCGCCCTGCTCGACGACTACCAGAAAGTCGCTCTGCGGATGGCCGACTGGGACCGGCTGCGCAAGCGCGGCATCGACATCACCGTGTTCCACGATCCGTTCACCTCGGTCGATGACGCAGCGCAAAAACTCGCACCGTTCGACATTCTGGGCCTGCTGCGCGAGCGCACGGCCTTTCCACGGGCACTGATCGAGAAGCTGCCCAACCTCAAGTTCATGGTGCTGACCGGCGCCCGCGCGGCGAGCCTCGACGACAAGGCGGCGGCCGACCGCGGCATCCCGATCTCGACGACGCCCGGCGGGACCTCGAACGCGCCGACGGCGGAGCTCGGCTGGGCGCTCCTGATGATGTGCGCCCGCGACCTCGCCAAGGCGGAGCGGTTGGCGCGCCAAGGCAAGTGGCACGACGGCATCGACCAGATGGTCGTGCTCGAGGGCAAGCGGCTCGGCATCCTGGGCCTCGGCAAGCTCGGCACCCGCGCCGCGCGCTACGGCAAGGCCTTCGGCATGGACGTCGTGGCCTGGAGTCAGAACCTCACGCCGGAGAAGGCCGCGGCTGAGGGAGTGAAGTACGTCGGCAAGGACGAGCTGCTGGCGACGTCCGACTTCGTGTCGATCCATCTCGCGCTATCGGATCGCACGCGTGGCCTGATCGGCGCGGCCGATCTCGCGAAGATGAAGAAGACCGCGATCCTGGTGAACACTTCGCGCGGTCCGATCGTCGACGAAGCCGCCCTGATCGCGGCGCTGAAGGACCGGACGATCCTGCATGCCGGCCTCGACGTCTACGACAAGGAGCCGATGTTGGCCGACCATCCCTTCACCAAGCTCGACAACATCACCCTGATCCCGCACCTGGGCTATGTCGTCGAGGAGAGCTACCGCCACTTCTACGAAGGCACGATCAAGGACATCGAGGCGTGGCTCGACGGCGCGCCGATCAATGTCCTCAATCCCGACGCCCTGAAGAATAAGTAGTCAGCCGCGGACGCGCACGGCGATCAGCCAGACCGCGCCCGCGAGGATCACCGCCGCCGCGTACCACTCGGTGCGCGTGAGGCCGGGCGGTGCCAGCCAGCCGAGCTGCGCCGCCGCCGCCTCCAGCACGATGGCGAAGAACGGCATGGCCGTCAGCGCGATCAGGTAGGTCTGCACGCCGGAGCGGTTGATGGTCCAGAAGCCAAGCCATGTGCCCGGCGCGCGGAACAGAACGCCCGCCAGGATGGCGTAGAGCCAGAGCTCGATACGGCCGAACGCATCGCCACCGCCGGCCCAGGGCGAGGCGATGATCCCGATCGAGCCCGCGACGGACCACACGAAGATCAGCGCGAGCGAGGCCGCCACCAGGATCTCGCCGGTGAAGCGGCTGCGCGCGGCCGGATCGGTCTCCTTGTTGCGCGGGTGGTAGGCGATCATCCAGGAGGCGGCGACCGCGACGGCTTCGGAGAGGATCAGCCACAGCACGCCGCGCCACGTCGTATCCGAGCCGATGGCGATGGCGAACGCCACGATGCCGACGGCGAGGAGCGCGAGGCCCGGCCAGTCGCGCTTGCCCGGCGCCTTGCGGCTCAGCGCCCAACCCGAGGCCGCGCCGATCAGCACGCTCATGGTCGCGAGCAGCGTGCTCTGCGTCACGGCCAGCCAGACGATGGCGGCCGAGGTGGCGCCGTTGATGACGACGCGCATGAAGGCGTAGGCGACGGTCCATGGCGCCAGCAGGTCGGCGAGATTGCCCGGCGTGCGCCTTCCCACCCACAGCATGGCGAGCCCCGCGCTCAGGAGCTGCACCAGCGTGTAGGCCCAGGCGTCGAGCTGCGCGCCGCTCACCACATGGCGCGTGAACAGCAGGTAGATCGACCAGAGAAGGGAGTTGCCGAGCGCAATGGCGAGGACGTTGCCACTCATCGGCTGCTTCGTGCGCGCTGCGTCAGGTGCGGAAGCGCAGCAGCAGGTGATTGACGCCGTTCAGCTTGACGTAGAGGTCCTCGAACTGCGCGTAGAAATCCTCCCACTGGGGTAGTCCACCCTGAGCGCCGAGCGAGGTGTAGATCTCCGCGACCGTGCGGCGGCCGTCGATCTGCGAGACGATGCGCGGCGCCAACGGCGGCAGGGTGGCGCGCCACGGAAAGCCGTCGAGGTTGGCGATCAGCGGCGTGCCGGGCTGGAGGCCGGCGGCGAGCTTCGCGGCGTCCATCTCGCGCAGCACCGGAATGGCCGAGGTGTCCTCGGGCCGCGCCACCGTGTCGTAGCCGGCGCGCGTGGCATAGAAGATGTGGGTGCGCAGGTTGCCGGCGAGGCGCTCGGCGAAGGCCGCGCGCTCCATCAGCGGCAGCGAGCTGGTCTGCCGCGCGATCACCGGGTCGCTCATGTAGGTCGCGGGCTCGTAGCGCACCGGCTCGAGGAAGGCGACGACGCGCAGGCCGGAGGCCGTCGCCATGTCGCCGATCTGCGGCACCGTGAAGGCACGGTCGCAACTGTGCAGCAGCAGGTCGTAGAGACCGGCATCGCCGCCGGTGACATGGTCGTTGAGGTAGGGATTGCGGCGGAACAGGTTGGTCGTGGGCAGGAAGCGGATCAGCCGCTTGGCCATCGCCAGCCGGTCCTCGAGCGTCATCGAGAGTGGCGCGAGCGTTCGCAGCATCTCCTGAAGCGGGTAGACGCCGCTGCGGCCATATTCGCCGTAGAGCATAATGCCGATGCCGCCCTCGGGCTGCAGTACGCTCGCCAGCGCCTGCATGCCGGCGGTCGGGTCGGGCAGGTGGTGCAGCACGCCGGTGCAGTCGATGTAGTCGAACTGGCCGATATTCATCGACGGCAGGTCGAGCAGCGAGCCGGTCAGGAACTGGATGTTGCGCAGCCCGCGGGCCTTGGCGCGCGCCTCGCAGACGGCGCGCGAGGCCGAGGAGAGGTCAAGATAGACGACCTCGCCGGGGCAGCGCCGGTCGGCGAGCTGCTGGGCCAGCATGATGCAGGCATCGCCCGTGCCGCCGCCGGCAACCAGTGCCCGAAACGGCCGCGCGAAGTTCAGCCGGCCGGCGAACAGGTAGTGGTTGATCTCGAGGGCGTGGCTCGGGGTGCCCGTGATCAGCCGGATCGCCTCGTCGCGCGGATCGCGGGCCGGGTAGGGCAGCGATTCGTATTGGGCGCGGACCTCGTCCAACGGCGAAGGAACAGTCATTGACCTTGGTTCATGCTACAAATCGGAGAACCATGAAAGGCTATTTCGGCATCGGGGTGGAAGGCATCAGCAAGGCGACGAACGTCGGCACCTTGATGCGGACCGGCCACGCCTTCGGCGCCTCCTTCGTCTTCACCCTGCGGGCCCAGTACAACCGCCGTGAAGGCGGCCAGACCGACACGTCCGACACACCACGCTCGGTGCCGACTTATCACTTCGCCGACCTCGAGACCTTCCGCCTGCCCCAAGGCTGCCGGCTGGTCGGCATCGAGATCGCCGAGGACGCGATCGAGCTGCCGACCTTCCGCCACCCCCGCCAGGCCGCCTACATTCTGGGTTCGGAGCGCGAGGGCCTGTCGAAGGACGTGCAGGCCCTCTGCGACTACGTCGTGAAGATTCCCATGCGCTTCTCGGTCAACCTGGGCGTGGCCGGCGCCCTGGTCATGTACGACCGGCTGCTGAGCCTCGGCCGCCACGCTCCGCGGCCGGTGGCCGAGGGCGGGCCGACCGAGGCGCTGGAGCTGCCGGTGTTCGGCGAGCCGATCTACAAGCGCAAGCACCGCAAACGCTTGCGAACGGCCGCCAAAGCGACCACTTAGGCCCGCATGGCCACCCTTCCAACAGAACCGCTGCAGATCACCGAGCCCGCCGTCCGGCGCGGCCGCAACGACCTGCGCCGCAACCTGGTCGGCCTGTCGCGCGACGAGATGAAGGCCGCACTGGCCGAGGCCGGACTGGAGCCGTTCCGCGCCCGCCAGATCTGGCAGTGGATCTACTGGCACGGCATCACCGACTTCGCGGCAATGACCAACATCGCCAAGAAGTCGCGCGAGCGGCTCGCCGAGCTGTTCGTCGTGGCGCGGCCCGAGATCGTGACGGAGCAGCGCTCGGTCGACGGCACGCGCAAGTGGCTGCTGCGCTTCCCCGACGGTAACGAGGCCGAGACCGTCAACATCCCCGAGGAGGATCGCGGCTCGGTCTGCGTGTCGAGCCAGGTCGGCTGCACGCTCACCTGCACCTTCTGCCACACCGGCACGCAGCCTCTGGTGCGCAACCTGACGCCCGACGAGATCGTCGGCCAGTTCATGGTCGCCCGCGACAGCTATGGCGAATGGCCGACACCGACGGCCGACGCCACGCGCATGCTCTCCAACATCGTCATGATGGGCATGGGCGAGCCGCTCT
>CAYRBQ010000316.1:0-5222 GCA_964422305.1 uncultured Reyranella sp.
ATGTCCGTGGAGGACTAGTGTCTCCTAGACCGCTTCGATCTCTTTTCTAGTCGCTGGGGCCATACACTCAACAATGCGCCAGTTTCTTGCTTGCAGCGCTTCGCGATCTTTTGCTGTGAGTGCATCGCTACGCAACGCAAGGCAAAGCAAGTGCGATGGCCTTGTCATCGCAACGTAGTGTAATTTCAGTCGCTCAATCTGCGCATTTTCTTCACCTGTGTTGTCCGCTCCCGACTTCGGGCGCTTGCCTGTGAGCCACGGGATCAGCTTCTTGAGGTGGTGTGTCTGGCGAAAGCTTTCGAGGACTAGAGTGGCAGTGTGTGTTTCGCCCTTCACACTGTGAATGGACCCCAGCCTGATTGAAACCTTCGGGTCGTTGTGTGGATAGCGAAATAGGTTCGCCGTTCTACGTGACGTGCCTTCTCCCTTGCTGGCGATCTCACTCTCGGCAAACGCGAGAAATTCTGCCACCCAAGGTTCTTCGAGCTTATGACCTGTGAGGGCTTCGCCAATTGCCAGCACTAGAGGCACAATATTGACGGTCCAAGTCTCCTTCGATACCTCGCAACGGGATCTGATCAAGTGATCGAGGAGTTTGGCGTAGTCCTTGCGCGCGCCGTCGTCCGACAAACGCTCCAACACATAGCGATTGGCGCTCTTGCGGAGACTTAGAGGTACCTCTGTGCCGGCCAACCGGATGAGTTGCAGGATGCCTTCGGCGCTGTAGTTGGCCACTGGGTATGTGTTGCGCGAAGCGGCCAATTCAAGCCGCGCACGTGCAAGGTACTGCGCCAAAGAGCCGGGTTGGGGTTGCTTTCCTGAAATGTCCGGATCGTATTCGGGTGCGTAATGCCCCATGAATCGCGGTAAGCGATCTGTCTTGTCGGAGCGATGGACGCCAGCGATCGCAACGAAGTCGCCTCTCGCCAGTGCCTCGGCTGGAAATGTTTCTATCAGGTGCTGCGCGTAGGCCGGAAGGACGTCCAACACCGAGGCATCGTCGAACAGGAACACGACGCCTTGAGTGTCAGCGTGCTTTATACGGCTTGTCGTCGGCCCGCGGCCCATCAGCTTTTGCGGGCGAACGCCAAGAGGGGCTGCCGAGTCAGCAATTGCCTGTCCAAACCGGAAGCTGTTTGGCAAGTCCACCTTGCTCGGGCCTGGGAAGATGTCTGTGATCGCGCCAGTGGCGCCCGTTCGATGGTAGATCGCCTGGTTTGAGTCGCCGAAGCGTTGGCGAACTACGGAGGAATTGCCCACGACCAAAACGCGGTGGAGGAACGCCGACTGCAATTCGCTGTTGTCTTGAACCTCGTCGATGAACACGATCGGAAAGCGGGCGCAAATGGTGCCGATGACCTCGGGGTGGCGATCAAGTAGCTCCCCAGCCCAGACGAACATCTCGTCGAAGCAGTAGTAGCCTTCCGCTGTCGATTCCCGACAGGCCTTGAGCATGTTCTGGTGAGTGTCCGTCCCGGGGGAATACGCACTCTTCCCTCCGCCACCGAAGTCGACCTGCGTATAGCTGAGCGCAGCCGGACCATCGTGCTGCCTTTCCAAATAGCTACGTGTGCCCTTCGGAAGCCGATGCCATCGGTCATTGAGGGCGATCTCAGTGTCGATGGCTTTGATTGCCGACCCCTTAGAGCGCAGCCATGGGATAGCGAGAAACTCGTTCACAAACGAATGGATGGTGCCAATGAAGTGCGGATGCCGGAGCAGCACATGTCCCGCGCTCGTGAAACTGAGGCGACCACCGATTTCCGTTCGCGCAGCATTGGTATGCGATAGTACGCAAATGCCCTGTCTTCGCGAATTCCAGCGATTCGCCAAGATTGCCAATTTCGCAACGAGCAATGTAGTCTTGCCACTGCCGGGGCAGGCTTCGATGTCGAGCGATTGGAGAGAGCGAATCACACCAAGCCGTGGATCGGCTCCGTCCGCTCCGGAGAACGCATCCAACGGTAAGTGCATGACAGCACACACCCAAGCGATCTCCTCATCTGTAATCGGCTCGAACAGGTTCATTTCCACGCTAGGCTGGAGTCGCAGGTATGGTCGGGGTAGCCGCCGGTCCCTCCGGCGCGGCAAACGGCTCGGTCACATGAACGATCGCCTCAACCACATAGGGCGGCAGAAGTTTACGGAGACTATCCGCTGTCCGTGTGCCGTTCTTGGCGTCGAGTTCGAGTAGCTCGGCGAGATATTGAGCCGTGGTGGGCTTCGAGACGGGGTTGGAAGCGGCAAGAGGCTCGTAGATGACCGAGCAAAGATATTCTTTGCTCATACCCTTCTCGGCAAGAGTATCGTAGTCCTTGCCTGCTGCCTCTATGGTCTCCGACTTCTTTGCCTTCCCCTCGTTGATCTTGTTGTCAGCGTCGGCAAGCGCGATGGCGACGTGCATCTGCTTTGCCAGGCCGAAATAGGCGAGATCGTATTCGAGCGTCCACTCGTCCGACACGAAGGTGCGGACACGTTGTTCGTTTGCTTTGTCGCGTTTTTCCGTGCGCTTGCCCACAAGATCGTTGGTCTTGAAATCGCTCTTCACCCTCCAGCGCCGCTTTGACTCTGGCAGCGGGGGGATTGGATCGCCCTCCTTGATCTTGCCGAGGATCAAGGGGGCGCAGTCTGGCATGACGTCCATATCGGTCATGCAGGATACCGGGATACTGATCTCTCCTTCGGCATCGAGCTTGTTCCGCATGAAGATGCGGCCATAGCGGCTGAGGCCGACGCCGCCGACGTTCACCACTGACACGCCGTATTGCTCGAAGTCGCGCCCGATTAGCCGTGCAATAGCGGGCAGGAGAATGTTCTCGGCATCGCCTTCAACTATGATGACCCCGCGAGCAAAGAATAGGTTTGCCTTGGTCACGTCGAGAAACCGCTGAAGAAAGCGGTAGTCCGATCGCGTCAGCTTGGTCTGGCCTTCTGCCATTGCGTAGCCGTGGCCGTCCCGAATGAGGACCAAGTTGTCGAGCTTCACTTCAGAGGCGAGGTTTGGGCTGTGCGTAGTTACAATTATCTGGATGTGCTGGCCGTCAGTCCTCTCTTTTGCCGCCTGCGCTTGAAGAAACGCCATGAGTCGGAGCTGCCGCTGTGGGTGAAGATGAGCCTCGGGCTCCTCGATAATGAGTAGTGGGAAGCCATCCACCTCCGTGCCCAGGAGCAGAAGCTCGCAGGCCATGAAGAGAATGTTGTTCGACCCGAGGCCTCTTGAGTGTGAGCCCTCGGCGAAATCCGCATCGCCTAGGTTAACCTCCAGCTTTTCGAGAAGTTGGCGCAATCGCATGCCGTCGTCGCGATTGCTGCTAATGCGGACCCGGGCGTTCAGCTTGTCACCGCTGAACGAAAGAGGCTGAAGATATTCTTCGTTGAGTTTCTGGCGAGTTCCTTTTACGCCATGCGAGTTCTCGATGAGGTGGCTGGTGTAGTCGCCGAGGCCGAGCACACTCAAAGCGGACGGGTCGAGTGGCGGATTGGCCGTCGGATCGAATTTTTGCCCGTGATCCTTGATGTCTTTAGTGTGCTGAAGAATCTGCGACAAGCGCGACCCTCTGCCAGCTGACATCGCGCGCTCAGCGTCTCGCAATGGACGCAGATATGTAGCTTGCAACAGGTAGCGTGTGCCTGCGTCAAGTAGAGGCCCGTCCGCCTTGTCACCTGTTCGCCATTCCATTGGCATGAACCTGCGCGCGGCGCCATCGCTAGCCGTGCGACGTGCAACCCATGTCAGGATCATGACGGCTTCTGACGACTCGCCAGCGAGATACGTCAAGAACTCGGCGAAGGCGCTGCGGTCAGCTCCGGTCAGGCCGGAGAACGTGAGCCGGATGGTGATCTCGCTGGCGCGGTCCCCAGACGGCGCTTGATGGAAGTCCGTGAGTTCGAGTCTCATCGACTCTTGATCGCGTGTGCCAAGCACGAACCGAAGTGCGTCGATGACCGCTGTCTTCCCCGCGTCGTTCTCGCCGACCAGAGCGGTCAGACCCCGCTTCAGAGAAAGTTGGAACGCATTCGCGCCTGCGCCGAACAGGCGGAAGTTCTCGATCATAATATTTGAGATGAACAAGGCTACCGGTCTCCCCCGCAAAAAGCCTAGTTGCGGAGCGCCAGCTTCACAACTGAGGATTGATATTTCATGAGAGTGGACGTGCCTCTCGGCTGCGCTCTTCATTTTCGAGCTTGGCGCAAAGAGCAGCCAGACCCCGGCAGGTGACGATCGATCCCGGCATGACCATCGGCTAATTCAGCAAGGACATCGGCGAGATGTCGGGCAAGAGCGCGGTCGCCGCGGGGATGGACGGCGTCGGGCCGGCGAGCGAACTGATCGTCGAAAGGGCAAGGCTCGCGGCGGCGCTGCCGGCTTCGGTGTAGGCGTCCACCTTGTGCTCATGTCGGCTTGGCGTGCATGCACTGCCAGCAGCCGAGCAGAATCCACGAAGCAGGTTTGCGAAAGGCGATTCACAGGTTCAGCCGGAATCGCTCTATGTTTTCGCTATCGTTGCACGAGGCCTCTCTTCAAAGGCTGAGCCGCCCGGTCACTTTGCACGGGACGGCTCCTTGTCGTGACTGGGTGGCGTTCCCGTTCTCCACGCGGGCGATGCAAGGGACCAGGTCCACGGACTTTGGTCGCGTAGCCACTCGGGGCAGGGTGTATCCCCTGCCGATCAAGAACATCGTCGTCGGTCTCCCTCATCCGGCCGTCCCGGGAGACTGTCGCAAATCTGACGCGCATCGATCCTACGCGCGCAGCCTGAAACCCGTTGGCGGACACGCGCGGCCGACCCGACCGCATGCCTTGAACACGAGGGGCGGGAACGCAAGAACCAGCCGAGCTTCTGGAAGGTCACTCCAGAGGCTCGGCGCAAAAAGCCGGGAGAAACCCGGCCAGCCCTCCCGTCATGCTGGGCCAACGCGCGTGACGCACCGTGACCATCGGCCTTCTCGACCCGTGGAGGGTTTTGCCGATTACAAGGGACTCCAGATCCGTGTGGAGCGGACAGACCCGAACAACTTCTGACCCGTGCTCGAAGGTCGTTCATGGTGTCACAAGTTGTTCGGGAAAGCCTTTGGCCACGCCGGGAGTAGAGCTGGGCCGCCCCATGATCCGTCTCGACAACATCAGCAAGCAGAACGGCCACCAAATCCTGTTCATCGACGCCTCGATAGGCCTCCAGAAGGGGGATAAGGTGGGGCTGGTCGGGCCCAACGGCGCCGGC
>CAYRBQ010000317.1:0-5216 GCA_964422305.1 uncultured Reyranella sp.
AGATGACCGAGCCGATAGTCGGGCGTGTACTCGACAAGGGCCTGGGCGATGACGAGATGGGTGAACGGGTGCGGCTGGTGATCGACGGCGTGGACGGGCGTGTCCATCACCTCGAGATCGATCCAGCCCGTGCCGAGGAGGTGCAGCGCGGTATGATCGTGGCGATGGGTTCCGCCCAAGCCGGACCGCGCGCCTCGGACCGCAACATCCTGGCGATTGCCGGCAAGGAGGGCATCTATCGGCCGACCAGGCATCTGGAGCAGGCCGTCGGCACTGTCGAGCGTCTGGGTGGCGATCCCGCGGCCTACGTCCGATCCCATGTGCGGCGCCTGGAGGCGCTGCGCCGGGCGGGCCATGTCGAGCGGATCGACGCCGACCAGTGGCGCGTTCCAGCCGACTTGCCCGAGCGCGGGCAGTCCTACGATCTCGCGCGGGACCGGACGACCGGCCGGATAAGGGTTCTCTCGCCCACGGGCCTTGGGCAGCAGATCGGCCATGACGGTGCGACCTGGCTCGATCGCGAGCTGGTGTCCCATCAGCGCACGGTCTTAGCGGATGACGGCTTCGGCCGGGACGTGATGGCGGCGTTGGCCAGGCGTCGGCGTTGGCTGGCCGACAAGGGCTACGCCGCTGACCTTGGCGACGGCCGAGTCCGTGCGTCAAGAGATTTGGTGCTGCGGCTGGAGGCTCGTGACATCGAGCGCGAGGGCAGGGCGCTCGCCGCCGAGCGGGGCCGGGAATGGCAGCCCGCCATTGCCGGCAACCAAGTCAGCGGTCAATTGGTCGGTTCTGCGCAGCTTGCCAGCGGCCGGTTCGCCATGATCGATGATGGGCTGGGTTTCAGCCTGGTGCCCTGGCGGCCGGCGCTCGAGCAACACGTCGGCCGTGTCGTCTCGGGAGTCGCGTTGCCCGGCGGCGACGTGAACTGGTCCTTCAAACGGAGCCGAGGGCTGGGGCTCTAACCAGTGAGCGAGCGAAGGCGTGAAGACCGTCTCCCGGCTCGACAGCGGCTCTTCATTTCGTCATCCACAGTGGCGTTCAAGCGGTCTGATCCAGTTTCCGAATTGCACGCCAGGGCCGCCGCGTGGGCGCTCCGCGTGATCCTGCTCTTGTACTGACGACGAGTGACGGCCTGATCTTGCGTCGCTATGTCCGCGACCAAGATCCTCTGGGGGCAGGTGACCCTCGTTTTCGCCATCGTGCTCGTCACCCTGTGGGGAGCAACGCAATGGACGGCCTGGCGGCTGGGCTATCAGCTCCAGCTCGGGCCGCCCTGGTTCGAACTCGCCGGCGTTCCGGTCTACCTCCCACCGGCCTTCTTCTGGTGGTGGTACGCCTATGACGCCTATGCACCTTCCATTTTCGTCGAAGGCGCCTGCATCGCGGCCTCGGGCGGGTTTATCTCGATTGCTGTCGCGATCGGCATGTCGGTCTGGCGCGCACGCGAAGCCAAGAACGTGGCCACCTATGGCTCGGCGCGCTGGGCGACAGCGCGCGAGGCACGCATCGCCGGGCTGATCGGCCCGGACGGGGTCGTGCTTGGAAAGCTCGGTGCCGACTACCTGCGTCATGACGGACCAGAGCATGTCCTCTGCTTTGCGCCGACGCGTAGCGGGAAGGGTGTCGGCCTGGTTGTGCCGACCCTGCTGACCTGGCCGGGCAGCTCGATCGTGCACGACATCAAGGGCGAGAACTGGGAGCTGACCTCGGGCTTCCGGTCACGGCATGGCCGCGTGCTGCTGTTCGACCCGACCAATGCGGAGTCGGCTGCCTACAACCCGCTGCTCGAGGTCCGTCGGGGAGAATGGGAGGTCCGCGACGTCCAGAACATTGCCGACGTCCTTGTCGACCCCGAGGGGGCGCTGGAGCGCCGGAACCATTGGGAAAAGACCAGCCACGCCCTGCTGGTCGGCGCGATCCTGCATGTCCTTTATGCGGGGCAGGACAAGACGCTGGCCGGCGTCGCGGCCTTCCTGTCCGATCCGAAGCAGCCGATCGAGACGACGCTCCGGGCGATGATGACGACGCCACATCTCGGAGAAGCCGGGACCCATCCGGTGATCGCCTCGGCCGCCCGGGAACTGCTGAACAAGAGCGAGAACGAGCGCTCCGGCGTGCTCTCGACTGCCATGTCCTTCCTCGGCCTGTACCGGGATCCCGTGGTGGCCCAGGTGACCTGCCGCTGCGACTGGCGTATCCGCGATCTTGTCGAGAATGAGCGGCCGACAAGCCTTTATCTCGTCGTGCCGCCATCCGACATCAGCCGGACCAAGCCGCTGGTGCGGCTCGTGTTGAACCAGATCGGCCGTCGGCTGACCGAAGAGCTCCATGCCAAGGGCCGGCGGCACAGGCTGCTGCTCATGCTCGATGAGTTCCCCGCATTGGGTCGCCTCGACTTCTTCGAATCCGCGCTCGCCTTCATGGCCGGATACGGGCTGAAGAGCTTTCTCATCGCCCAGTCGCTCAACCAGATCGAGAAGGCGTACGGCCCGAACAATGCCATTCTCGACAACTGCCATGTGCGCGTCTCCTTCGCCACCAACGACGAGCGGACTGCCAAGCGCGTTTCGGATGCGCTCGGCACCGCCACCGAGATTCGCGATGCGAGGAACTATGCCGGCCATAGGCTCAGTCCCTGGCTCGGTCACCTCATGGTTTCGCGGCAGGAGACGGCGCGACCGCTGTTGACGCCCGGCGAGGTGATGCAGTTGCCGGCCACCGACGAACTGGTGCTGGTCTCAGGCTGTCCACCCATTCGGGCCAGGAAGGCACGGTATTACGAGGATCCGCGCCTGACGGAGCGTCTGTTTCCTGCACCGAAGCCGGAAAGGCCGAGGGTTGCCAGCACGGCGGCGGATTACCGGAGCGGTGCGTCTATTCCGGCGAGTCCGGAAGGCGAAAAGGGAGCGACGGGGCCGCGTGCGGTGCATCCCGTCGATGATCCCGCCAACGGCGGAATCCGCCGAGAGCCGGAGCTTGCCGAGCATGAAGACATCGCACCCGAGCCTCCTACGCCCTCACCGGAGTTCGCGTTTGGCGAGGATGAGCCCGACGAGGACGCCGTGCGCGCTCGAGCGTTGCGCGCCGCCGCCCGAGGTCTCGCCCGCCAGGCCGTATTGGATCCCGGCGACGGTATCGACCTCTGAGCCGCCGGATGCGGACCAAGCATACGTTCCGCCTGCCGCCCGATCTGGCGATCAAGCTCGCCGACTATGCACAGCGCAAGCGCGTGCCGCAGGCGCTCATCGTGGAAACCGCCCTCGCATCCTTCCTGTCACCGGACGGTTCCGAAAGGCTGGAAGGGGCGCTCGGTCGCCGACTGGACCGGCTCATCCGGCAGGTCGAACGGCTGGAGCGCCATGTCACCATCTCCAATGAAGCGTTGGCGCTCTTCGTACGCTTCTGGCTGACGGCGACTCCACCTCTGCCGGATACAGCGCAGCCGGGCGCGCAGGCCAAGGGCCGGGAGCGTTACGAAGGTTACGTCGAGGCACTCGGGCGACGTTTGGCAAAAGGTCGAACCTTGGCCGACGAGATCTCCCAGGACATCGAGCCGAGAGAGCCAGCAACAGACGAGCGCGGCGATACGACCTGAGGCCGGACCGCCGTCCGCCTGCCTTTGCACGCCAGGACACTACGCCCCCTTCGGCCTTGTTGCGCCGACCCATTTCCTCCTCCTTCTAATCGATCCCATTCCACGACCGCTCCTCGGACGGTCCTGCAATCGGGGTGACGGTGACGGTCCATTCCTTCCAGGCTGAGGTGATCTCCCGCGGCGCCCGCATGCTGCGTACCGCCTTGGGTCCGGCTATCGCCGCCTGGCTCGAAGATTCCTCCGTTGTCGAGGTGATGCTGAACCCCGATGGGCGGCTCTGGGTCGACCGGCTTTCGAGCGGCCTGGTCGCGACCCAAGAGCGGCTCGCGCCCGCCGAGGGCGAGCGCATCGTGCGGTTGGTCGCCCATCATGTCGGCACCGAGGTCCATCCTGGCAGCCCGCGCGTGTCGGCGGAGCTGCCCGAGACGGGAGAGCGCTTCGAAGGGCTCCTCCCTCCTGTCGTCGCAGCGCCATCCTTCGCAATCCGCAAGCCTGCGGTCGCCGTCTTCACCCTCGAGGACTACGCCGCGGCTGGCATCATGACGGCCGGCCAGGCCGACGTACTCCGGCAGGCCGTTGTGGACCGTCGAAACATCCTCGTCGCCGGCGGCACCTCGACGGGCAAGACGACCCTCGCCAATGCGCTCCTGGCCGAGGTGGCCAAGACTTCCGACCGGGTAGTGCTGATCGAGGATACCCGCGAGCTGCAATGCCGCGCCGCCAACCTGGTGGCATTGCGGACCAAGGATGGCGTGGCGTCGCTGTCCGATCTGGTGCGCTCATCGCTCCGGCTGCGGCCCGACCGCATCCCGATCGGCGAAGTGCGCGGTGCCGAAGCCCTCGATCTCCTGAAGGCCTGGGGCACTGGTCATCCTGGCGGCATCGGTACCATCCACGCCGGCACGGCCATCGGTGCGCTGCGGCGCTTAGAACAGCTCATCCAGGAAGCCGTCGTCACCGTGCCGCGGGCCCTCATCGCCGAGACGATCGACCTGATCGCCGTGCTGTCGGGCCGCGGCGTTGCGCGCCGGCTGACCGAACTCGCCTGCGTCGACGGTCTCGGCGCCGACTCGGACTACGCACTCTCACCCGCAGGAGAACGTCAATGATTCACTTCGCGATACGGCGCGCCGTCACGGCCACCGCCATTCTGTCATCGATACTGCTGGCCCTCTCGTCGGCGGCCTACGCGGCGGGTTCCAGCATGCCGTGGGAGCAGCCATTGCAGCAGGTCCTGCAATCGGTCGAAGGTCCCGTGGCCAAGATCGTTGCCGTGATCATCATCATCGTCACCGGCCTCACCTTGGCCTTCGGCGACACCTCCGGCGGTTTTAGGCGCCTGATCCAGATCGTGTTCGGCATCTCGATCGCCTTTGCCGCCTCGAGCTTCTTCCTCTCGTTCTTCTCATTCGGCGGCGGGGTCCTCGTCTGATGACCGAACCCGTTCCCGGTTTCGTGGTGCCGCTCCACCGCGCCCTGACCGAGCCGATCCTGCTGGGCGGGGCACCGCGCTCGATTGCGATCCTGAACGGCACGCTAGCGGCCGCCATCAGCCTGGGGCTGCGCCTGTGGGTCGCGGGCCTGCTGATCTGGCTTATCGGTCACGGCCTGGCCGTCTGGG
>CAYRBQ010000318.1:0-5207 GCA_964422305.1 uncultured Reyranella sp.
CTTCGCCGCCTCCTCAGGATGAGGGCAAGTTAACGGACCTCACCCTGAGGAGCATCGCGGAGCGATGCGTCTCGAAGGGTGGGCGCGAGCACATCGTCTGCGCTAGGGTGCGCCCCTCAATCGACGGGAGTACCTGATGAAGATCGATTTCACCGGCAAGAAGGCCATCGTCTGCGGCGGCTCCAAGGGCATCGGCCGAGCCATCGCCATGGGCTTCGCGGCCGCCGGCGGCGACGTCTCGATCTGCGCGCGCGACATGAAGGGGCTCGAGGAGGCGCGCGCCGATCTCGCCAGGCACGGCCACAAGGTCCACATCGCGAGCGCAGATCTCTCGAAGGGCGAGTCGGTGCGCGGCTACGTCAAGGAGGCGATCGGTGCACTGGGCGGCGTCGACTTCCTGGTGAACAACGCCTCGGCCTTCGGCATGGCCGACGACGAAGCCGGCTGGACCTCGAGCCTGGCCATCGACATGCTGGCGATCGTGCATGCCACGCAGGAGGCACTGCCCGCGCTCAAGGCGTCGAAGGGCAGCGTCGTCAACATCTCGTCGATCTCCGCGCAGCATCCCGCCGCGCGCCAGCCGCCCTACGGCGCCATCAAGGCGGCGGTGATCCACTACACGGTCACGCAGGCCGTGATGTACGCCAGGGACCAGGTCCGCGTGAACGCCATCGCACCGGGCTCGATCGATTTCCCGGGCGGCATCTGGGACCGCCGCAAGACCGAGAACCCGACGCTCTACAAGGGCACGCTGGCCACCATCCCGTTCGGCCGGTACGGCACGCCGGAGGAGGTCGCGAACGTGGCGCTGTTCCTCGCCTCGCCGCACGCTTCGTGGGTGACCGGCCAGACCATCGCCGTGGCCGGCGGGCAGGGACTCACCTAACCACTCACCTAACCCTTGTCCTTCTCGATGATGCTGATCGCGCCGTCGTCTTCCATGTAGGCGGCCTTCACCCGGGAGCAGTCCTCGTGGCCCTTCTCGCGGAGCTGGGCCATGAGCTCCCGGGTCGTGATGAACTCGCGCCGCATGTTCCGGTGCAGCAGGCGGCCGTTCTCGATCAGCTTGAGCTTTGGGTTGCGGACCAGCCGCTCGAAGGCGGGGAAGCGGTACTGCGCCCACTCCGTCGCGAAGCTCCAGAACAGGACGGTGGCGACCAGCACGATGCCCTCGACCACCGACATCTCGTTCGGGGCGATCGCGTTGCCCGCCACCTCGGCGATCAGCACCACGACCAGGATGTCGGATGTGCCGATGCCACCCTCCTGGCGGCGCAGCACGACGCGCAGCAGGACGAAGATCGCGACGTACATGATCGAGCCGCGCAGGATCGCCTCGAGGATCGAGTGCTGCGGCACGAAGATCGCCTGCCAGTCGGGCGTCATCGCGCCCTCCCGCGCAGGCAGCGCACGAACTCCTCGGCATAGGGGAGCGCGCCCGCGATCGCGGTCGCGGCGAGGACGGAGGCGAGATACCAGCCGGGCAGCGGCTGGTGCTTCCAGTCGAGCGCGAAGCTCGCGGGCGCACGACCGAGCAGACCGCGAAACTCCTGCCAGTGCAGGATGATCACGACGGCGGTCGCCACCGCGGGGATCGCCTCGAGCATGCCGTGCAGGTGCTGCTCGGCGGGTGGGACGCGGCGCGTGGCGTTGGCGTAACGGACGTCCCAGATCGCGACGGCCTGGTGCAGGACGAGGCCCGCGATCATCATCAGCAGGATGGCCGCGTTCACCTGCAGGAAGAGCGCGGCGAGCAGCGGCACGCCGACCAGGACGAACTGCACGATGTGGAGAACGGATTCCTTGAGGCCGCTGGTGACTTCGATCCGGGTGGCGCGATGGCACAGCCAATCGGCCAGTCCGGCCGCCAGCCACAGCGGCACCAGCACGTACATCAGGAACAGGACCAGCAGGCCCGGCACGGTCATCGGGGCACGGTCATCGGAGCAGCGAGGCAACGATCTTCCCGGTGCTTCGTTGCGGCGCCGGAGGAGCCCGCCATGGTCAACACCGTCAACCGCGTCGCGCGCCACACCGAGGAGGCGATCAACCGCCGCATCGAGGCCGAGACCGGCGCCCACATCCGCCGCTGCGCCGGCAACCCGCGCGAGATCGATCGGCGGCTGCGGGCGCTCGACCGCGAGTGGGACATCGAGCGTGTGCTCGAGACCAACGCCTCGCTGCTCGCCTTCGCAGGCGTCGCCTTGGGCGGCCTCGTCAATCGCCGCTTCCTCTGGCTGCCGGCCGCCGTGACGGCCTTCCTCTTCCAGCACGCCGTCCAGGGCTGGTGTCCTCCCATTCCGATCCTGCGCCGCCTCGGCATCCGCACCGCGCGCGAGATCGAAATCGAGCGGGTCGCCCTCAAGATCCTGCGCGGCGACTTCCGCGACCTGCCGTCCGGCCGGCGCGGCCAGGCCGGCGGCGCGGAAGAGGCGATGCGGGCCGCTCGTGCCTAGGGTTGGGTCACCAAACGAACACGGGCCGGGTCCGTCCGTTGCCGGCTAGCCTTCGCCCGTGAAGTCGTTCTTCGCCCTCGTCGCGGCGGCATTCGTCGTCGTCGGCTGTGCCCAGCTCGGCATCCAGGAGCCGGCCCTGTCGCGCGGCATCGCGCCCTCCGAGGTCGACTGGGCGCGCAAGACCGGCCGCAACTCCGTGAGCGGCGTGGCGAGCCTGAAGGCGGGAAATACCGTCCACACCTGTGCCGGCCAGTCGGCCAACCTGATCCCCGACACGCCCTACGCGCGGGCGCGGCTGGAGAAGATCTTCGGCAGCACGACGAGGGGGCAGCGCGCGGCGAGCCTCGGCCCGGTGAAGTTCGCGAGCGACGACCCGCTCTACGTCTCGACCATGCGCACCACGCGCTGCGATGCGTCGGGCACCTTCTCCTTTCCGCGCGTGCCCGACGGCGTCTGGTACGCCACCACCAGCGTGAAGTGGGGGCAAAGCGAAGGCGGCTCGATGATGCAGCGCGTGGACGTCTCGGGCGGCCGGCTGGTGAAGGTGACTCTCCCCTAAGGTGGGGCCCTGAGCTAGGGTGGCGTCATGGTGAAACCGATACGCCGCATCGTGACCGGTCACGATGCCCAGGGCCGTTCGATCTTCCTCGAGGACGGGCCGGCCCCGCATCCCTTCAGTCCGTCGCATTCCACCAATGTCGGCCTGACCAACCTCTGGCTGGTCGATTCGCTGCCGGCGTCCAACTCGGACGGCCCCGAGCCCACGGCGCGGCCGTTCCGGCTGGAGCCGCCGGCCGCCGGCAACGTCGTGCGAATCGTCGAGTTTCCGCCCGACAAGGAGCGCAACTACGGCAACCAGGCCGAGGTGTTCCGGCAGTACGGCGCCGATCGCGCGCACGACGCCGGGGCGCGCCATCCCGGCTTCCACAAGACTGAGAGCGTCGACTACGCGATCCTGCTCGAGGGCGAGATCTGGGCGCTGATGGATGTCGGCGAAACCCTGATGAAGCCGGGCGACGTGCTGATCCAGCGCGGCACCAACCATGCCTGGGCCAACCGCTCGACCGCGCCGGCGCGCATGCTCTTCGTCCTGAACGGCGCAGCCCCTCTCTAGTGCGTCGCTCGCGCTGGATCATCCTGGCGCTCGCCGGCCTGGCGATCGCTCTTTCCTTCTGGCCGGCCGATGAACGGGGCGCCGCCGTCATCGGGATCGCGACCGTGGTCGACGGCGACACCCTCAGGATCGGCGGCGAGACCTTCCGGCTGAAGGGCATCGACGCGCCCGAGCTGGCGCAGACCTGCGGGAGCTGGCCGGCCGGCGAGGAGGCGCGCCGCGCTCTGCAGCGGCTGGTCGACAGGCAAGGTGTACGCTGCGAGCGGACCGGCACCGACCGCTATGACCGCACCACCGCCCATTGCCATGTGGGCGACACCGATCTCGGCGCCGCCCTCGTGCGTTCCGGCATGGCGTCTGCCTATACGACCTATTCCGCGCGCTATCTGTTCGACGAGCTTCGCGCGCGCGTCGACGGTGTCGGCATGCACGGGCATGGCTGCATGGATCCCGCCGACTGGCGGGCGCAACATCCCAGGCGCTAGCGATAGTCCTCGGGCTTGAGCTCGATCGGCTGGCCGTGCGGCGTGCGATCGGCCGCATGCTCCCACGCATGGTAGGTGCGGTCGAGCAGGTCGGTCGACGCGATGCCCTTCTCGGCGACGATGCGTTCGAGCGTCGCCATCCAGTGGCGGTAGTAGGTGCTGCCGTCGTCGGGATCGCCGGCGGCCTGCGCCTTCCTGATCTCCTCGCCCAGCATCTCCGCCCAGTCCTTCCAGCGGAACACGCCGCGCTGGTGCAAGGTCAGCGCCATCGCGAAGGCCTGTGCCTGCCACGGCTCGGCGAACACCGGCGCCTCGCCTTCGCAGGGGATGCCCGGCACCGAGGCCAGAGCGGCGCGGATGCGCGCCTGGTCGGCGTTGGCCTTCGGTCCCGCGCTCATTTCGCCGGCTCGAGATAGGGCTCGAAGGCCTCGATCGAGACCTTCACGGTGGAATCGGCGTCGGGGCCCCACAGCTCGCGCCCGTCGAACGTCACCGTGTAGAGCCATTCCGGCCGCTCGACGCCTTCCGCCACCGTCGCGTCGGGATAGACATGGCAGCCCTGGATCCGCTCGACGGTGCCGGTGCGGCCGCGGGCGAAGCGCGGCAGGCGCGTGTGCGATGTAGGATGCATGTTCTTCGTCGTCACCCGGTCGCCGACCTTGAACGCGGCAGGGCCCTTGGGCGGCAGGTCGTAGTTCTTGCGGCTGAGCAGTGCCGCCGCTTCGGAAGCAGGCACGACGCGGCGCAGCTTGCGGCCCGGCCCTTCGGCATGGCCCGCCGCGACCTCTTCCCTGGTGACCAGCCCGCGCGCGAGGCAGAGCCGCTCCAGCCGCACGAACCACTTCCGGTAATAGGAGGAGGCGAGGTACTCGGCCGGCGGCAGGGTTTCGATCCACCAGCGGCCGACGTCGATGTTCCATTCGCCGGTCGCCTGCATGACCCTGTTCATCGCCAGCACGCGGCCTTCCCATTCTGCGTGGAACGGCGGCTCCTGGGGCGGCGCCTCGACCTTGCCGAAGCCGTCCATGCCGCCCATGTCGTGGATGCCGTTCATGGCGCGGCTCCTTCCGCGGGCCTGGCGAGCCCGGTGCCGATCATGGCGTCGCGCGTCACGAGGCTGGCGAGCTTCTCCTCGCTCCAGCCCTCGGTGCC
>CAYRBQ010000319.1:0-4194 GCA_964422305.1 uncultured Reyranella sp.
AACCAGCGTCGGCCGGCGCGGCCCACGGCAGAGAGTCGAGCGGCAGGCGGAAGCCCAGCGGCGAATCGCCCGGGATCAGGTAGCACTTCTCCGAGCGCAGGAACCACGGGCCGCTCTTCCAGCGAGCACTATGGCCGTTGTGCGCTTTGCCGTGCTCGCGCGCGACGGGCAGCACGTAGCCCACCGAACTCTCCAGCCCCTTCTCGAAGACGCGCGCCAGGCGCTCGCGCTCCAGCGGGTCCTTCACCTTCGCCTCGTCGACCGTGACGTTGCTCGGCAGCCGCCGTTCGCGCCACAGGTAGTACCAGGTATCCTCGAAGGCCGGGAACAGATAGCCGGGATCGAGCTGCAGGCGCTCGGCGAAGGCCAGCGCAAAGCGGTGCGCGGCCTCGACCGAGGCGCCGCTGGGCTTGGACTCCAGGGCGTAGAGTTGCTGGTCGCGCCAGATCGGCTGACCGTCCTTGCGCCAGTGGCAGGTAAGTGCCCAGCGCGGAAGCTGCTCGCCGGGATACCACTTGCCTTGCCCGAAATGCAGCAGCGGCCCCGAGGCGAAGCGGCCCGCGAGCTTGCGGAACAGCACGCCGGCCAGCCGCCGCTTCTCCGGCCCCAGCGCCAGCGTGTTCCACTCGGCGCCGTCCATGTCGTCGACCGACACGAAGGTCGGCTCGCCGCCCATGGTGAGGCGCACATCGTGGCGGCCGATGTCCCTTTCGATGGCCTCACCGACCTGGAGCAAAGTCCGCCACTGATCCTCGGTGTAGGGCTTGGTGGTGCGCGGTGTCTCGCGCACCCTCGTCACCTTCATGTCGTGAGCGAACGCGACCTCGGCCTTCTCCAGCGCGCCCTCGATCGGCGCCGCGCTCCCCGGCTCAGGCGTGCAGGCGAGCGGGATGTGGCCCTCGCCGGTCAGCAGGCCCGAGGTCGGGTCGAGCCCGATCCAGCCGGCGCCCGGCAGGTAGACCTCGCACCAGGCGTGGAGGTCGGTGAAGTCGTGCGTCGGACCTTCCGGTCCCTCGAGCGGCTTCTCGTCGGCGACGAGCTGGATCAGGTAGCCCGAGGCGAAGCGCGCGGCGAAGCCCAGGTGGCGCAGGATCGTCACCAGCAGCCAGCCGGTGTCGCGGCACGAGCCCTTGGCCAGACCGAGCGTCTGCTCGCAGGTCTGCACGCCGGGCTCCAGCCGCACGATGTAGCCGATCTCCTTCTGCAGCCGCGCGTTCAGGCCGACGATGAAGTCGATGGTGCGCTGCTTGCTGCGGTCGACCTTGGCGAGCCACGCTTTCAAGAGCGGTCCGGCCGGTTCCAGCTTGCGGAAAGGCGCGATCTCCTCGGCCAGCGACGGGTCGTAGGCGAAGGGCCAGTGCTCGGCCTCGGGTTCGAGGAAGAAGTCGAACGGGTTGATGACCGACATGTCGGCCACCAGGTCGACCGTGACCTCGAACCTGTCGGTCTTCTCGGGGAAGACCAGGCGCGCCAGGTGGTTGCCCTGCGGGTCCTGCTGCCAGTTGATGAAGTGCTGGGCGGGCGTGACCTTGAGCGAATAGGAGAGGACCGGCGTGCGGCTGTGCGGCGCCGGCCGCAACCGCACCACCTGTGGGCCCAGCGAGATCGGCCGGTCGTACCGGTAGGTCGTCCGATGATGCAGCGCGACGTGGATGCTCATGACGACCGCTTTTCTCCGCTCAAGACGGGTCCAAGCAAGCCACATGCCAATGGGCCCGACATGAAAGCGTCATCGCGGCGTGATTGATGCCGAAGGCGGACAGGCGGAGGGAACAGGCGTTGATGTCGGTGAACCATGCGGCAGAGGAGAGGGTGTTGCCCCTGGTCGTGCGGCCGTCGACCGAAAGCGACGTCCCGGCGATGCTGACGATCTACGAGCACCACATCCGCCAGGGCGAGCCGGACCTCGACGCCCAGTTCGCCATGCCCGAGCCCCTGCAGGACGAGGATCTGAAGCGCCGCCGCAAGAACATGCTGCGCCGGCGCCTGCCCCATCTCGTGGCGGAGCGCGGCACCGTGGTCGTGGGCTACGCCTACGCCGTGCCCTTCCGGAAGCGGCCGGCCTACCGGTATGCCGTCAAGCATTCGATCTACGTCCATCCCGGCCACCTGCACTCGGGCGTCGGTCGTGCGCTGCTGCCGGCGCTCATCGAGGCCTGCGCCGAGGCAGGATACCGGCAGATGTTCGCCTATGTCGATGCGTCGAACGTCGCGTCGCGACGCCTTCACGAAGCCTTCGGCTTCCGGCTGGTCGGCGTGCTCGAGAGCGTCGGGCTGAAGTTCGGGCGCTGGACCGACAGCCTGCTGCTGCAGCGCGCGCTGGGTGCCGGCGCCAGCCTGCCGCCGGACTACTCGCGCACCACGTAGGTGTGGAAGCGGACCGTGCCGTCCTGGTCGGTCTCGCGATAGATGCCCTGGATCTCGACGTCGAAGCCGGGGAAGAGGTTGGCGCTCTTCTCGAACATCCTGAGGTAGTCGAGCATCGGTCGGGCGCGCTCGCCCAGCCGCTCGCCCGGCACGATGCTGGCGATGCCGGGCGGATAGACCACGAACATGGTGGTGGCGATCCGCCCGAGCGCCTGCTCGATCGGCACGTAGTCGACATCGTTGCGCACCAGCCGCCGCACTGCCTCGTGCGGCGCCATCGCCGGCTCCGGCAGGTGCTCGGGGGCGAACTGGGCGCGCTGGAGGGTGCTGACGGCATTGTCGCGGAAGAAGCCGTGCATCTCGGCGCAGAGGTCGCGCAGCCGGACGCCGGCGTAGCGGGCAGGCCGCCGCCGAACGAACTCGCCGATCGCGTCCTCGAGGCGCGCATTGTCGTCGTGCAGCTTCTTGAAGGCGACCAGCGAGCTCAGCAGCGTGCCGGCCTTGCTGGACTCCACGCCCGGCGTCAGCAGGAAGAGCAGCGAGTTGAGGTCGTTCTTCTCGGGTACCACCTGGTTCTCGCGGAGGTACTGCGCCACCACCGGCGCGGGGATGCCGTGGCCGGCATAGCGCCCGGTCTCGCGATTGAAGCCCGGCGTCAGCACGATCAGCTTGTTGGGATCGGTGATGGCGTAGCCCGGCGCCAGGTGCGAGAAGCCATGCCAGCGCGCACCCGGCGCCAGCTCCCAATGCCGCGCCTCGCCCGCCAGCTCGTCGGTCGGCACCTCCTCCCAGGCCATCTCGCGTCCGCCCGAGGTCGCGCGCTCGGGCACGAAGGGCTCGAAGAACCAGCGGCGGGCGAAGTCGCGCTCCTTGTCCTCGAACTCGCGGCGGATGGCCCGCATCTTCTTGCGGGTCTCGATGCCGAGGCGGATCGTGTCGTCCCACAGCACCTCGCCCGACTTTCCTTTCATCATCTGCGCGCCGACGTCGAGCGAGGCGAACAGCGGATAGAAGGGCGAGGTCGAGGCGTGCAGCATGAAGAACTCGTTGAAGCGCCGATGCTCGATGCGCCGCCGCTGGCCTGCGATATGGCTGTCCTTGACGTGGATCTGCGAGGCCTGGCTGAAGCTCGCGAGCTGCTTGTGCGCCGACTGAGTGGCGATGATGCCGGGACTGTCCGGACCGAGATCGCCGAGGCCCATGGCGAAGCGGCCGGCATAGATCGGGTGGAACTTCATGAATCCCGCCCAGGCCTCGTCGAACAGGATGTAGTCGCAGAGATGGCCGATTCTGGAGACGATCTGGCGCGCGTCGTAGATCGTGCCGTCGTAGGTGCACTGCTCGATGACGGCGACGCGGAACGGACGCGGCCGCTTCCATGCCTCCTTGTCGGCGACCAGCGGGTTGGTCCTGATCTTCTCGCGGATGGCGGCCTCGTCGAACGCCTCGTGGAAGACCGGCCCGATCAGCCCGTGCGCGTTGCGGTCGGTCTCGAGAAAGACCGGCGTGCCCTGGCCGAGGAACAGCGCGCCGTGGTGGGCGGCCTTGTGGTTGTTGCGGTCGAACAGGACGAGGTCGCCGTCCGCCACCAGCGCCTGCAGCACGATCTTGTTCGAGGACGAGGTGCCGTTCAGCACGAAGTAGGTCTTCTCCGCGCCGAAGATCTGCGCGGCCTCCTGCTGCGCCTTGAGGGCCGGTCCTTCGTGGACCAGCAGGTCGCCGAGATCGAGCACCGAGTTGTCGAGGTCGTCGCGGAACACCGCCTCGCCGAGATGCTCGACGAAGATCCGGCCGATCGGGCTCCTGTTGTAGAAGATGCCGCCGTTG
>CAYRBQ010000319.1:4204-5197 GCA_964422305.1 uncultured Reyranella sp.
GAACGGCGTCTTCAGCGTCTCGGCATATTGCTTCAGCCGGCTGACCAGGTTCTTGGCGATGAACTCCGGCGTCTCCTCGGCGAGGAAGATGTAGCCGTCGATATAGTCCATCACCTCGACCGGGATGTCCTCCAGGCGCTTGCGGCGCACCAGGATGACGATCGGCATCTCGAGCCCACGCCGGCGCATCAGGTTGATCAGGGCCGCGGACTTGCCGTCGAGGCCCTTCTTGCCCCAGTCGACGACCATGCAGCCGATGGCGGCGTCGGTCTGGACCACCATCTCGGCGTCCTCGACCCGGCGGGCTCGCACGACCTGAAAGCCGATCTTCTCGATGGCGGTCGTGATCTCGGCCAGGCGATGGCCCTCGAGGTCGTCGGCATCGAACGACGGAGCGCAGATCAGGACGGTGAAGCGCCTGAAGAAATCCATTGTCGGCTCTCGGTCAGTAGATGGCGGGAACGTGCAGCTCGGCCGGCACGGGTTTGCGTGCATAGTCGGGCTTGAAGTCGCGCGGCGGCAGAACGATCGGCTTCTGCTCCACCTCTCCATAGGGGATCTGCTGGAGCAGATGGTGGATGCAGTTGAGGCGCGCCCGTTTCTTGTCGTTGCCCTCGACGACCCACCAGCGCGCCTCGGGGATATGCGTTCGCGCCAGCATCTCCTCCTTGGCGCGGGTGTAGTCCTCCCAGCGACGGCGGGACTCGAGGTCCATCGGCGAGAGCTTCCACTGCTTCAGCGGATCGTGGATGCGCATCAGGAAGCGCAGGTTCTGCTGCTCGTCGGTGATCGAGAACCAGTATTTCAGCAGGACGATGCCGGAGCGCACCAGCATGCGCTCGAACTCGGGCACCGTGCGGAAGAATTCCTCGACGTCGGCCTCCTGGCAGAAGCCCATGACCCGCTCGACGCCGGCGCGGTTGTACCAGCTCCGGTCGAACAGCACGATCTCGCCGGCCGCCGGCAGATGGGCGATGTAGCGCTGGAAGTACC
>CAYRBQ010000320.1:0-5191 GCA_964422305.1 uncultured Reyranella sp.
CTCGATCACCTCGGTGCAGGCCATCTACGTGCCGGCCGACGACCTGACCGATCCGGCGCCCGCCACCTCGTTCGCCCACTTGGATGCGACGACGGTGCTGAGCCGCTCGATCGCCGAGCAGGCGATCTTCCCGGCCGTCGACCCGCTCGACTCGACCTCGCGCATGCTCGACCCGCGCGTCGTCGGCGAGGAGCACTACACCGTCGCCCGCTCGGTGCAGCGCGTGCTGCAGCAGTACAAGTCGCTGCAGGACATCATCGCCATCCTGGGCATGGACGAGCTCTCGGAAGAGGACAAGCTGGTCGTGAGCCGCGCGCGAAAGATGCAGCGCTTCCTCAGCCAGCCCTTCCACGTCGCCGAGGTCTTCACCGGCACGCCGGGCGTGTTCGTGAAGCTCGAGGATACGATCAAGGCCTTCAAGGCGATCGTCGCCGGCGAGTACGACGACCTGCCGGAGGCGGCGTTCTACATGGTCGGCACGATCGACGAGGCCGTCGCCAAGGCCAAGAAGCTCGCGGCCGAGGCGGCCTAAGCAGATGGCCAAGGTCTCCTTCCGTCTGGTGATGCCCGAGCGCGAGCTGCTCGCGACCGAGGCCGACATGGTCGTCGTCCCGGGCAGCGAAGGCGACTTCGGCGTCCTGCCGGGCCACGCCCCGCTGATCTCGACCGTCCGTCCTGGCGTGCTCGAGGTCTTCCAGGGCAACAAGGCCGAGCAGCGCTTCCTGGTCGTCGGCGGCTTCGCCGAGGTGACTCCCGAGCGTTGCACGGTGCTGGCCGACGAAGCCCTGCCGTTCGAGCAGGTCACGCCCGAGCAGCTCGCCGAGCGCGAGCGTATGGCCGAGCGTGAGCTGACCGATGCGGCTGGCGATGCCGAGAAGGCGGTGGCCGAGAAGAATCTCGCCGTCGCCAAGGATCTGCGCCGCGCGCAGGCCTATTACGCGAGCCGCTGACTTCAGCGCCACTGCGCAATTTTCTGTCGAGATGTGCACCGGCCGGCCATTGAAAGGCGGGCCGGACGTCGCTTTATTACACTCAAGCGACATGCCGCCGGGGGTTCTCGCTCATGGGTAACTGGACACTCGAAACGATCGCCTGGGATCGGTTCGACGCGTCGAAGGTCGATCCGGAGATCCTGCGCAACATCAAGGCCGCGGCCCTGGTGGAGCGCAACGGCGGCGACTACGGCATCTATCTCGGCCGTGTCTTCGCCGACGACGCCGCTTTCATGCAATCGGTCGATGCCTGGGTCGTCGAAGAGGTCCAGCACGGCATGGCGCTCGGCCGCTGGGCGCAGCTCGCCGATCCGTCGTGGGACTTCGACGCCGCCTTCGACCGCTTCCGCGAGGGCTACAAGCTGCCGCTCGAGGCGACCGCCTCGGTCCGCGGCAGCCAGGCCGGCGAGATGATCGCGCGGTGCATCGTCGAGACCGGCACCAGCTCGTACTACAGCGCGCTCAAGGACGCGACCGAGGAGCCGGTGCTGAAGCAGATCTGCCAGAAGATCGCGGCCGACGAGTTCCGCCACTACAAGCTCTTCTACGAGCACCTGCGTCGCTGTTTGGAGCGCGATCGGCTGAACCGGTGGGCGCGGCTGCGCATCGGCTGGGGTCGTCTGGCCGAGAGCGAGGACGACGAGCTGGCCTATGCCTACTTCGCGGCCAACGAGCCGCGCGATGCCGTCTACGACCGCAAGCGCAACATGCAGGCCTACGCGCGGCGGGCCTATCCGCTCTACCGTCCGACCCACGTGCAGCGCGCCATGGCGATGGTGCTGAAAGCGGTCGGCCTGGAGCCGCAGGGCCGGTTGAATGCTCTGATGACGCGCGCGGGCCTCTGGTTCCTGCGCCGCAACGCCGCCAGGCTCGCCGCTCAGGGTGCCTAGAGCAGGTCCGAGAACTCCTCGAAGACGGCCTCGTAGACCGTCCGCTTGAACGGCACGATCAGCGACAGCAGCTCCTGCTTCGTCACCCACTTCCAGGCGTCGAATTCCTTGTCGTGCGCATGGATGTCGATGTCGGCGTCGGTGCCCGTGAAGGCCAGCGCAAACCATCTCTGGGCCTGGCCGCGCCAGCGGCCCTTCCAGTGTGCCGGCCGGCGATCCTCCGGCACCTCGTAGGCGATCCATTTCGCGCTCTCGCGCAGCAGCAGGGCCTTCGAGGTGCCGACCTCCTCATAGAGCTCGCGACAGGCCGCTTCGACGGGCGACTCGCCCTCGTCGATGCCGCCCTGAGGCATCTGCCAGGAGTCGGGCCTGTCGGCACGATTGCCCACGAATATGCGCCGGTCCGGGGCGATCAGCATCAGGCCGACATTCCGACGAAAGGCCTCGGGCCGACCGGACGTGATGGAAGGACTCACGGGCGAAGCTGCGCCGGCTGGAGCCGCAGGCGGGCCATGCAGGCGTCGCGGCATTCGAAGTGGCCGATCAACGGGACGAGCGACACGGTCGGGCTCGCCTCGCGGCGCCGGTGCCAGGCCAGGATGGCGTCGATCGCGTCGTCTTCCGGCTGGACCACGCCGAAGGCATGCCGCGGCTGGCGATCGGGCGGGCTCTCGCCGACCCAGGCCACCAGCCGGTCGAGGTTTCCGCTCACGCTGTCGCCTGCCAGCCTGTAGTCGAGCACGTCGGCGCTGCGGGCGTAGCCCGCGCCGAATTCCTCCGTGAGACGCTGGATCGAGGCGCTGCCCGGGGCGGGGGTGACCTCGACCAGGGCGAGACCGCGCTCGGCGATCTCCGACACCAGCGGGCGCATCGTCTCGTCCGCCTGCGTCACGCGGTCGGGCGGGGAGACCACGAGGCCGGCATAGCCTTCGCCGCGCCCCAGAACGGCGCGCAGCCGGCGCAAATTCTCCGCGGCGTCGACGGCGGCCTCGATGGGCCGCACGCCGCGCTCGGCCGCTCCCTGATCGGCGATCGGCAGCATCAGGTAGCTTTCGTGGCCGTGTGCCCGTGCAAGCGCCAGCCAGCGCGGCAGGTCGGGCGTGCCGGCGAGGAAGGCGAGGCTCACCTCGCCGGGCAGCTCCTCGATGATGCGTCGCATGGCCGTCTCGTTGGCGCCGAGATTGATCACGAGCAGGCCGAAGCGCGCCGGCGGTCCGGAAGGATCGAAGCGGCGGGCGTTGGCGATCCAGGGCAGCCAGCCCGACGGCGAGATCTTGGGCAGGCGCTGGCCGTCGATCGTGGTCTCGACCATGCCGGCGAGCTCATCGGCCGGCAGCGTGCGGAAGCCGGAGGGCGGCGTTCGCGCCGGCAGGTGCAGCGACTGCACGGGGACCGGCGGCGAGGCCGCCACGGCCGGCTCGACGATGTGCGGTGCCTCGCCAGCGAAGTCACCGAAGACGGCGGCCGTCGTGCCGCCGATCAATCCGAAGACGAGAAGGTAGGCGGCGACCAGGCCGCGGCGGCTTGGTCCCGAAGTCGGCCGTTGGCCGGGAGCGGCCACGACGTCATCCCATGCGGCCGCTCAGTTGGCGCGGCCGCTGTAGAGGGAGATGCCGCGCAGCAGGTCGGCCGCGCGCAGAAGCTGATAGTCGGCAGCCTGCTCCTTCGGCGGCTCGTCCGGATCGGTCGGTGCCGTGGTGGCCGCCTTGTCGTCCTTCTTGTCGGCCGGCGGCTTGCCCGCTTCCGGCTTGGCCTCCGGCTTCGCCGGCTCGGACTTGTCGTTCGGGTTGGTGATCGAGCGACGCAGGTTCTCCTCGCGGAAGCTCGAACGCTGCTGGATGTTCTCGATCTTCGCCGGCTCGACGTCGATGTCGGGCTTGATGCCTTCCTTCTGGATCGAGCGGCCCGACGGCGTGAAATAGAGCGCCGTGGTGAGGCGGATCGCGCCGCCGCCCGTCACCTGCATGATCGTCTGGACCGAGCCCTTGCCGAAGGAACGCGTGCCGAGAATGATCGCGCGGCGGTGGTCCTGCAGCGCGCCGGCCACGATCTCCGAAGCGGACGCCGATCCGCCGTTGACCAGCACCACGATCGGCAGGCCGTTGGCGACGTCGCCCGGCTTGGCGTTCCAGCGCTGAACGTCGTCGTTCTTGCGCGCCTTCACCGAGACGATCTCGCCCTTGTCGAGGAAGGCGTCGGAGAGCGCGATCGCCTGGTCGAGCAGGCCGCCCGGATTGTTGCGCAGGTCGAGGATGTAGCCCTTGAGCTTGTTGCCCGCCTCCTTCTTGAGCTTCTCCACGGCGTCGAGCACGCCGGGCGTCGTCTGCTCGGTGAAGGAGGTGACGCGGATGTAGCCGATGTCGCCGCCCTCGAGGCGGTACTTCACCGGCTTCACCTTGATCGTGTCGCGGGTCAGCGTGACGTCGAACGGATCCTTGCCGGCGCGGCGGATCGAGATCTTGATCGGCGTGCCGACCTTGCCGCGCATCTTCTCGACGGCTTCCTGGAGGGTGAGGCCCTGCACCGGCTCGCCGTCGAGCGCGAAGATCAGGTCGCCCGCCTGCACCCCCGCCTTCGAGGCCGGCGTGTCGTCGATGGGCGAAACCACCTTGATGACGCCATTCTCCATCGTGACCTCGATGCCGAGCCCGCCGAACTCGCCCTTCGTCTGGACCTGCATGTCCTTGTAGGTCTTGGGGTTCATGTAGCTCGAATGCGGGTCGAGCGCGGTCAGCATGCCGTTGATGGCGTTCTCGATGAGCTGCTTCTCTTCCACCGGCTCGACATAGTCGCGGCGGATGCGTTCCAGCACGTCACCGAACAGATTGAGCTGCTGGTAGAGCTCGCTCTTGTCGCCGCCGGCGGCCTTCGGATCCGCCTTGTCCTGGGCGTACGTCAGGGCCGGGACACCGAGGAGGGCCACGGTCGCGGCAAGGGAGGCTAGGCGCAGAAAAGTCATTGGGGTGCCTTCAGGGAAGGTCGCTGAAGGCCTCTAGCCCAAGCGAACCGGGGGAATTTCGATCTCGGGAACGAGGATACAGGGCCGTGTTTGGCGGGATCAAGGCGGTGTCGGCCACCGCCCCTTCACAAATCAGGCAGAAGCGGCCGCCGCGGCATGGGGAGTTGCCAGAACAGCCGGCCGGCCGGCCTTCGACAGGAGTGACTTGCCCGTCATTTCCGCCGGCTGCGGAACGCCCATGAGGGCGAGCAGGGTGGGTGCAACATCCGCGAGCTTGCCGTCACTCAGAGACTGAACGCCGGCCGGGGCATTGAACAGCAGCGCCGGCACGCGATTCAGCGTGTGCTTGG
>CAYRBQ010000321.1:0-5189 GCA_964422305.1 uncultured Reyranella sp.
CGTGCGGGACCTGGGTGGCGATGTCGGCGTCATAGGAACGCGCGGCTAGAGCATCGAGATAGTCCGGGAAGCTGTGCCAGTTCCACGGCAGGCCTTCGGAGAGCACGACCTCGGGGATGTCCTCCACGCCCTCCATCAGGTTGATCAGCATGTCGTGCTGGTCCTCGTGGCAGGGCGCGAAGCCCACGCCGCAATTGCCGAGCACGACGGTGGTGGCGCCGTTCCACGAGGAGGGCGACAGCCGCTCGCTCCAGGTCACCTGCGCATCGTAGTGGGTGTGGACGTCGACGAAGCCCGGCGTGACGAGCTTGCCGCGCGCGTCGATCTCGTCCTTGCCCTTGGGGATGTTGCCGCCGATGGCGGCGATCCTGCCGCCCGCGACGGCGAGGTCGGCTTCGTAGGGATCGCGGCCGGTGCCGTCGACGATGGTGCCGTTCCGAATGACCAGGTCGGGTGAGGACATAGGGGTTCTCCGGGGCGCGGCACCATAGAGGCAGGGAACAGGCCGTGGCAACAATTTGGCCGGGCGGCTGCAACCGGATGGCTACCGCCGGCATTTCTCGCAGGGGAGATATGAGGGGAGAGGCCATGCCGAACGACGGCGCCACCCGCGAAGCCGCCGAACCTCCGCGAGAAAGGGCTCACCTGATGTCGGCAGGCTCCGGCCGGAGCTGGTACGCGAGCCTGCTCTGCCTGCTGGCCGCGGTCGGGCTGGTCGCCGTCCTCGCCGAGCACACGCGCGCCTCGACCGTGACGGTCGAGATCTCGGAGCGCTGAAGGAGGCCCGCCGCTACTCCGCCGCGGCCTTCATCGCTGCGGGATTGCGCCACTGGTGCAGCAGCCCGGCTTCCTTGGCCTTCGCCTTCTCGAGATGGGCGTGCTTCACGTGGCCGTAGCCGCGGATGTCGTCGGGGATGCCGGCGAGCTTGACGGCGAGCGCGTGGTTCTCTGCCGAGAGACCGGCCAGCAGCTCGGCGACCAGCGCCTCGTAGTCGGCGATCAGGCGGCGCTCCGTCCTGCGCTCCTCGGTGTAGCCGAAGATGTCGAACGCCGTGCCGCGCAGGCCCTTGAGCCTCGCCAGCATCCGGAAAGCCGGCAGCATCCAGGATCCGAACTCCTGCTTCATGAGCTGGCCGGTCTGGGGGTCGCGCTGGGCGAACAGCGGCGGGGCGAGGTGGAACCTGAGCTTGTAGTCGCCGTCGAACTGCTGGCCGAGGCGGGCCTGGAAGGCGGCGTCGGCATAGAGGCGGGCGACCTCGTACTCGTCCTTGTAGGCCAGCAGCTTGGCGTAGTTCTGCGCGACGGCCTCCGCGAGGCCCGTGAGGCCGGTCTTCGCCTCGGCGGCGCGCACCTTGTCGACCAGCGCCTTGTAGCGGTTCGCGAGCGCCGCGTTCTGATAGCCGGTGAGATGCTTCATGCGCGACGCCACGATCTCGTCGAGCGTCTTCGGCAGCGCGCGGGTGAAGGCCACCACGTTCGTCGGCGGGGCGACTATTTTTTCGATCGCTGCGCGATTGGCGGCGGCGCGGCGGCCCCAGCGGAAGGCGGCGAGGTTCATCGGCACCGCCGCACCGTTCAGCTCGATGGCGCGCTCGATCGAGTCGAGGCCGAGCGGGATCAGGCCCTTCTGGAAGGCGTAGCCCAGCACGAACATGTTGGTGGCGATCGAGTCGCCCATCAGGGCGGTGGCGATGGCGGTGGCGTCGAGGAAGTCGACGGCGCCCGCGCCGGCCGCGGCCTCGACCGAGAGCTTCAAGGTGTTGGCCGGGAAGGCGAGGTCGGGATGGCGGGTGAACTCGCCGGTGATGGTCTCGTGCGTGTTGACGATGGCGCGCGACGCGCCGGGCTCCAGCCGCGCCATGGCGTCGGGGCTGGCGCTCACGACCAGGTCGCAGCCCAGCAGCACGTTGGCGCCGCCGGCGGCGAGGCGCACGGCGTGCAGCGACTCAGGGCTGGCGCCGATGCGGACGTGGCTGATCACCGCACCGCCCTTCTGCGCCATGCCGAGCTGGTCGAGCACGGTGGCGCCCTTGCCCTCGATGTGGGCGGCCATGCCCATGATGGCGCCGATGGTGACGACGCCGGTGCCGCCGATGCCGGTGATGAGCACGCCGTAGGGCCTGTCGGCGACCGACGGGATCGCGGGCGCGTCGGGCAGCGGCGGCTCCTGGGTCGCGACGCCTTCTGCTTTCTTCGCCGCGGCCTTTCCCTTGCGCAGCCCGCCGCCCTCGACGGTGACGAAGGAGGGACAGAAGCCGTTCAGGCAGGAGAAGTCCTTGTTGCAGGACGACTGGTCGATGGCGCGCTTGCGGCCGAACTCGGTCTCGACCGGCACGACGGAGAGGCAGTTGCTCTTGACCGAGCAGTCGCCGCAGCCCTCGCACACCGCCTCGTTGATGAAGGCGCGCTTGGCGGGATCGGGATAGGTGCCGCGCTTGCGGCGGCGGCGCTTCTCGGCGGCACACGTCTGGTCGTAGATCAGGACCGAGACGCCCTTGTGCTCGCGCAGCTCCCGCTGGACCTCGTCGAGCTGGTCGCGGTGATGGAAGGTGACGCCCGGCGCCCAGTTTGTGCCGATCGGATACTTGTCGGGATCGTCGCTCACCAGCGCGATGCGGCGCACGCCCTCGGCATGGACCTGCTGGCTGATCGTCCAGGGATGGACGTCGCCGTCGTGCGGCTGGCCGCCGGTCATGGCGACAGCGTCATTGTAGAGGATCTTGTAGGTGATGTTGGTGTTGGTGGCGATCGCGTGGCGGATCGCGAGGTAGCCCGAGTGGAAGTAGGTGCCGTCGCCCAGGTTCTGGAAGACGTGCGGCATGTCGGTGAAGTGGCTGGCGCCGACCCACGGCACGCCCTCGGCGCCCATGTGAGTGAAGGTCCTGGTGTTGCGCTCCATGCCGATGGCGAGCGTATGGCAGCCGATGCCGGCCATCGCCATCGAGCCCTCGGGCACCTTGGTCGAGCTGTTGTGCGGGCAGCCGGAGCAGAAATAGGGGACGCGGGCGAGGCCGGCTTCGTTCCTCACCTGGCGGCCGGCGCGGCGCTTCAGCGCCTCGAAGCGCTGCTTGGTGCGCTCGCTGAACGCGTCGAGGCCGAAGCGCGCGACGATCGCCGAGGCGATCTCGAGCGGCGTCAGCTCGCCGTCGGACTTGAAGAGCTTCTGGCCGCGCTCGTCGGTCTTGCCGACGACGACGGGGCGGCGGTCGGCCGGGGCGTTGAACAGCGCGTCCTTGAGCTGCTGCTCGATCAGCGCGCGCTTCTCCTCGACGACCAGGATCTCGCGCTTGCCGGCTGCGAAGGCGGTGGCGCCGTCGGTCTCGAGCGGCCACACCATGCCGACCTTGTAGATCGCGAGGCCCAGCCGCTCGGCCTCCGCGTCGTCGAGGCCGAGCTCGTCGAGCGCCTGGCGGACGTCGAGGTAGCTCTTGCCGACGGTGACGATGCCGAACCGCGCGTCGGGCCGGCCGAGCATCACCCTGTCGAGCCGGTTGGCGCGCCAGTAGGCCAGCGCGGCGGGCTGCTTCACGGTGACGACGCGGCGCTCCTGGCCGAGCCAGTCGTCGGGCCAGCGGATGTGCACGCCGTCGGGCGGCAGGACGAAGTCGGTCGGCGTGTGGATCTCGACCCGGTGCGGGTCGATGTAGACGGACGCGGAGCTGTCGACGGTCTCGCTCAGCACCTTGAAGGCGACCCAGAGGCCCGAGTAGCGCGACATCGCGAACGCGTGCAGGCCGAAGTCGAGATATTCCTGCACGCCCGCCGGATGGATGACCGGCATGCCGGCGGCCATGAAGGCGGGCTCGCTCTGGTGGGCGACCGTCGAGGACTTGGCCATGTGGTCGTCGCCGGCCAGCGCCACGACGCCGCCGTGCCTGGACGTGCCGGCGTAGTTGGCGTGCTTGAAGACGTCGCCCGAGCGGTCGACGCCCGGGCCCTTGCCGTACCACATGCCGTAGACGCCGTCGTAGCGCGCGCCGGGATAGAGGTGGACCTGCTGGGTGCCCCACAGGGCGGTCGCGGCCAGGTCCTCGTTGGTGCCGGGCTGGAACTCGATGTGGTGCTTCTTGATGAACTTCTTGGCCTGCCACAGGGCCTGGTCGAAGCCGCCCAGCGGCGAGCCGCGGTAGCCGGAGATGTAGCAGGCGGTGTTGAGGCCGGCGGCGAGGTCGCGCTGGCGCTGCATCATCGGCAGCCGCACCAGGGCCTGCGTTCCCGTCAGGTACACGCGGCCGCGTTCGAGCACGTACTTGTCGTCCAGGGTCACCGCGAGGGGCATGGCAACCTCCCTGACATCCATATAGGGACGGTAGAGGCAAAATCTTGTCGGCGGCAATCGGGAACGCGGGCCGTGCAGAAAAACGACGTTTTACGATAGCCGGAAGGCCGCGCGCCGGGGTCGCCGTTTCACGGTGTCGTGCCGGCGTGAAATGTTGTAAGCGTGCCGCGCCTTACATTCCTGCAATCATTTTCGATTACCAACGCCTTCCCACCAACGCCTTCCCAATGTCCATCCTCGTCACCGGTGTCGCCGGCTTCATCGGAAGCCATGTCGCCCGCGCCCTGTTGCAGCGCGGCGAGGCGGTGATCGGCGTCGACAATTTCAGCGAGTACTACGATCCCGTCCTGAAGTTCGCGCGCCTGAAGCCGCTGCGCGAGACCAGGGGCTTCACCTTTCTCGAGGCCGACGTGGCCGACCGCGAGGCGATGCTGGGGCTGGCCGAGCGGCATGGCGACCTCGACCGGATCGTCCATCTCGCCGCCCAGCCGGGTGTGCGCCATTCCAAGGTCGACCCCTACATCTACGTGCAGACCAACGTGATGGGCCAGCTCGTGATGCTGGAGCTGGCGCGCAAGCTCGGCCCGCGGCTGCAGCATCTGGTCTATGCCTCGTCCTCCTCGGTCTACGGCGCCAACCGCAAGCTGCCCTTCGCGGTGGGCGACGCGGTCGACCACCCGGTCTCGCTCTATGCCGCGACCAAGCGGGCCGACGAGCTGATGGTCGAGGCCTATGTCCACCAGCACGGGCTGAAGGCGACCGGCCTGCGCTACTTCACGGTCTACGGGCCGTGGGGCCGGCCCGACATGTCGCCGTGGATCTTCGCCAAGGCGATCCACGAGGGCCGCACCATCGACCTCTATCACCTGGGCTTCATCAAGCGCGACTTCAGCTACATCGACGACATCGT
>CAYRBQ010000322.1:0-5189 GCA_964422305.1 uncultured Reyranella sp.
GCGGTGCAGTCGATGGCGAAGCTCGGCGGCGCCCTGATATCGAGCTTCGGCGACGTGGTGACGGTGGCGGCGGAGCTGCGCTACCAGGGGCGCGGCGCCTTCGACGGGTACAACGAAGCGCTCGCGGGCCTCGTGCGCGGGCGCCCGGCCGCCGACCGGCAACGTCTGCTCGACATGGTGAACGTGGGCAACGACGTTCTGACGGGCAGCGTGGCCGCCCGTCTCAACGGCAACGAACATCTGCCCGGCCGCATCTCGAAGCTCCAGCAGATGTTCTTTCGGCTCAATCTGCTCGGCTGGTGGACCGACAACCACAAGCGCACGGTCGCGCTCGCCACGAGCCACGACTTCGCCAATGTGGCGGAGAGCGCCTTCGATGCGCTGGCGCCGGAGCATCGCCGCCTGCTCGATATGTACGGAATCGATGCGCGCGGCTGGGACATCCTGCGGCGCCACGGCATCGAAAGGCACGAGGACGGCCGGGCATTCCTCACGCCGGAGGGCGCACGCCGTGCGCCGCTCGGCGAATTCCTCGAGCTGGCGGTGGAGCGGGACCCCAACATCGTCCCGTCCGAGCGCGCCATGTTGCAGGCGCGCGACCGTCTGGCGTCGCAGTGGGTGGCGCTTATCAAGGACCGCACGGACTTTGCGGTGCCGACGCCCGGCGCGCGCGAGCGGTCGATGATGAACATGGGCACCGAGCGCGGGACCGTCCTGGGCGAGGGCCTGCGCTTCCTGATGCAGTTCAAGGGTTTCCCGCTCGCCATGATTACGCGCGTCATGGGGCGCGAGATGTACGGCCACGGGCCGGGACCGAGGATGTCGGGCGTGGCGCGCATGGGGGCGCTGATCGCCCAGCTCACGGCGATGGGCCTGCTCTCGCTGCAGGCGAAGGAGATGCTCAAGGGGCGCGACGCCCGGCCGATCACGCCGGAGACGCTCCTGGCGGCGGCGGCGCAGGGCGGCGGGCTCGGCCTCTATGGAGACTTCCTCCTGGGCGAGTTCAACCGCTTCGGCCGGTCGGCGCTCAACACGGCGGCCGGTCCGACCTTCGGCACGGTCGATGACGTGCTGGAGATATGGGCGAAGCTGCGCGCGGGCGAGGATGCGGGCGCAGCGGCGCTCCGGACGGTGGTCGCCAACACGCCCTTCGCGAACCTGTTCTACGTCCGGCCGGCGCTCGACTGGTTCGTCCTGTGGCCGCTCTCGGAAAAGATGAATCCCGGCTGGGCCGCGCGCTTCGAGCGGCGCGTGGCGCGCGAGAACAACAACACCTTCTGGCTCTCTCCCACGGAGGCGGTGCGATGACCGTTAATGCGAACGTCGTCGAGAAGAGGATCGTGCCCAACGGCGTCACGAGCGAGATCGACTGTCCGGGCCTCGTGGCCTTCAAGGCCGCGGACATCGTCGTCAAGCAGTACGACGCGCTGGGCTCCGTGGTCGCGATCCCGGACTATACGGTCGAGCAGCTCGGCGACCCGGCGGGCGTCAAGATCGTGTCGGATGCGCCCTGGACGGCGGACCCGACCGGCGCGGTGGTGGTGGAGCGCGACACCGAACCGCTGCAGCAGCTCGACTATGAGGACTTCCTGTCGAAGCCCGCCGAGGTCCAGGAGGCCGTGCCCGATCTGCTGACCCTGATGGCGCAGGAGGCGATCCGGCGCGGCAAGCGCTCGGTGCGCCTGCATCCCTATGACGAGGGCGAGCTGAACCCGCTGCCGCCGCTGCCCAACCTGCTGGGCAAGGTGCTGGGCGTCACGCTCGACGGCAAGCTCACGGGGCTCGCCAACGTGCCGGTGGCGCCGCAGGTCGCGCTGTCGGCCTGGGGGCAGAACTTCGTGACGCAGCCGACGCTCTCGGAAGCGCTCGACGTGCTGCAATTCTCGGCGCTCGGCAAGTCGATCCGCACGGTCGCCGACACGGCGGCGCTGGTGACGCTGCTCGGCAGGGAGACGCTGCTCGCACAGCTAGGATGGAAAGGCCTGATCCACGGCCTCACCTATGCCAACAACGCGGGCGACCCGACGAACGACATCGACGTCGCCGCCGGCGGCTGCATGTCCGACGACGGCACCACATGGATCGAGATCGCGGCCACCACCAAGCAACTCGACGTCGCCTGGGCGCCGGACAACGGCGCAACGCCGACCGGGATGCTCGGCCCGGCAGCGGCCATCGGCAATCATGACTATCTGATGTACGCCATCAAGAACCCGGCGACCGGCGCGAGCGCAGTGATTGCCGAGAAGGCGGATGCCGCGCTGGTCCTTCCCGCCGGCTACACGAAGAAGAAAGCCTTCGGCTTCATCCAGCGCACGGCGGGCGCGGTCGCGGCGTTCACGACCTACGAAACTGCTGGCGGTGGGCTCGAATTTTGGTGGACGACGCCGGTCCTCGACTTCTTCCACGCCAACACGCTCACCACTGCCCGTCGCACCGACGCGATCCGAGTGCCGAAAGTCTTTTCGGTGCTGGCCCATGTCACGGTGCAGACCTACGACGCCACGACCGGCACGAATGTTCGCATCACGCGGGTTGGCGAAACTGACCTGGCTGTGACGACGGACGCATCGAATGGCGGCTCGGCAAACATGGGCCACTATCCCGGCGTTCTCGTCGCGATGGCTCATATCAGCCTGAGGACAAGCGCCGACGGAAAGATCGCGGCCCGCGCACAGTCAACCGTCGTGGATCAATACAATTGCGTAACCAACGGCTTCACCTGGTCGCGGAGGTAGTCATGCTCACCGATCAAGAGATCATCGACGCCACCAAGCCGGTGTTGTTCGTCGTCAGGAACGAGGACGGCTCGATCCGCAGCTACGGCCGCAGCCGCCCAGATGGGCCGAGCGAGGCCTTCTATGCGGACGATACGGCGCTGCTCGCCGAACTGGCGGCGCTGCGGGATCGGCAAACGCGCATCACCGTGCCGATGTACTACTTCAAGAAGCTCGCGCGCACTGTCCCGCTAGGCGGCGGCACGTTGTTCTCGGCGCTCGAATCCCTCTGCGCCTCGGACGAGGACCTGAAGTTCGATTGGGATCATGCACCCAACATCGATAGCGACGATCACCGCGTCGTCGCCGCCGCAAGGGCGCTGGGCATCAGCGATGAGCGGCGTGTCGAGCTGTTCAAGGCGGCCCAAGCCATCGTCGGCAACACCTGAAAGGAGCAAGCCATGGCCGAACAGACTGTCATCAACGCGACGGCGTTTCCGCTGGCGGGCGACGTGATGTGCCCGCCGCGCCAGCACCGCATCTCGCTGCGCATCCACAATCCGGCGGGCAATGCCGCCGTCACGATCACCTATCCCTCGGGCTTCGTCGTGCCGGTCGCGGCCGGCGCGTCGCTGTACGAGACGGTGAACTGCCCGCAGGGCGAGTGGAAGGCGACCGGGACCGGCGGCGAGACGCTCCGCTGGGAAGAAGTGTTCGTCTGACGCACGGCGTGCGCGGTGGAAGGAGCCCATCATGAACGGGATCGAATACCAGCTCGGCAAGATCGAGGCCGAATTGAAGGGCATCAACCGCCGCCTCGATCAGGGCTCCGGGCGGCACGACGAATTCGACCGTCGCCTGGACCAACTGGAGAAGGTCGAAGCCAAGCGCGCCGGAGCGCTCGGCGTGGTCGCAGGGGTGGGCAGCGCCTTCGGCGCGCTGTGCGCCGTCGCGATCCAATACTTCCTCAAGAAATTCTGAAACGGAAAGGACCCCTCACATGCTCTCTCTTCTCGGTGCAATCGTCGGTCTGCTCGGCGCCCTCGGCCCGCGCATCATCGGCTTCTTCGAGGCTCGGCAGAACCATCGGCAGGAATTCGAGCTGATGAAGCTGCAGGCCGCCAACCAGCTCGAAATGATGAAGCTGGGCTTCACGCAGAAGATGGCGGAGATCAACGCCATGGCCGATATCCAGGCGGATACGGCGGCCTTCGCCGCGTCGCTGAGGCCTTCGGGCGTGACGTGGATCGACGGCTTCAATGCATTCGTCCGGCCATTCCTCGCCCTGATGTTCTTCTTCCTCTATGCCGCCGTGAAGGTGGCGCAGTTCACGACCTTGAACGTCGGCGACGCCACGGCCTCGCAGGTGTTGCTCATGTTGTGGGGCAACGAGGATTGGGCGACCTGGTCGGCCGTCGTCACGTTCTATTTCGGCAACCGCACCTTCAACAAGGAACGCGGGCGGGCCTGATGCCATTCGACGGCGCTCTTACCTCGCCGCGCGCGACGTGCCGCGAGGGCATCGACCTCATCAAGACCTTCGAGGGCTGGTCCTCGACGGTCTATATCTGTCCGGCCGGATGGCCGACGATCGGCTACGGCCACGTCGTGACCGATGCGGACCGGGCGGCCGGGCGATTCGCCCAGCCGCTGACGCGCGAGGAGGGCGAGATCCTGCTCGCGACCGACCTTCCGGCCTATGAGATGGCGGTTTGCCGCAACATCTCGGTGCCCCTGCACGACTACTGCTACGCCGCTTTGGTGAGCTTTACCTACAATCTCGGGCCGGGCGCGCTGCAGGTGAGCACCCTGCGGCGCCTCATCAACCAGGGGGAGCTGTGGGCGGCGGCCGAGCAATTCGACCGCTGGGTGTTCGCCGGGGCGCAAAAGCTCCCTGGCCTGGTGCGTCGTCGGAAGATGAGCCGGGCGCTCTTCGAGGCGGGTCTGCGTTGACCGCTCTCGGACTGGCACTGCTGGCGAAGGCGCTGGGGGTCAACCCGGTCGTGTTCGGCCTGCTGTGCCTGATCGTCGGCCTGCAGCTTGCGATCCTGATCGTGGTGTCGGTGCGCCGATGAGCTACGGCTTCGATTGGGACGGCCCGGGCGAACGGGACCACGAGTATCCGAGGCCGCAGGAGCTGATCGTGGGGATTAGCCCCTGTGAGCTGCGCCAGTTCCGGCCGCCCGAGGTCCTGGCGCTGCTCGAAGCTTTCGAGGCCCTCACGGGCGTCGATCCGTTGGCCGAGGGGGCAGACCTGCCCGGCGCATTGCGGGCGGCGCGCTGGTCGCGTGGCGATATATAAGGTGAGGGAGGGCGTGTAGCGGCGTTAGACCACGGTGTATTAAGTGTGGGTTGACGTTAGACACTCCTCCCTCTAAGGGCTTGTCCCGCAAAGGAATTCCGGCAGGCGCCGTGCGGACTTTTAATCAGGTGGTCGTAGGTTCGATCCCTACTGGGCTCACCACTGGACCC
>CAYRBQ010000323.1:0-5187 GCA_964422305.1 uncultured Reyranella sp.
TCGACATCATGGTGAACAATGCCGGCATCCAGCATGTCGCGCCGATCGAGGAGTTTCCCGAGGAGAAGTGGGACGCCATCATGGCGATCAACCTCTCCTCGGCCTTCCACGCCACCAAGCTCGTGCTGCCGATGATGCGGCGAAAGGGCTGGGGGCGCGTGATCAACGTCGCCTCGGCGCATGCGCTGGTCGCTTCGCCCTACAAGGCGGCCTATGTGGCGGCCAAGCACGGCGTGCTGGGCCTCACCAGGGTGACGGCGCTCGAAACCGCCGAGGACGGCATCACCTGCAACGCCATCTGCCCCGGCTATGTGCGCACGCCGCTGGTCGAGCAGCAGATCGACGACCAGGCCAGGGCCCACGGCATCGACCGCGAGAAGGTGATCTCCGACGTGCTGCTGAAGAACCAGCCGAACAAGCGCTTCGTCGAGGTCGCCGAGCTGGCGGCGCTGGCGCTGTTCCTGTGCACCGACAACGGCGCCTCGGTGACGGGCGCGGCGCTGCCGATGGACGGCGGCTGGACCGCGCACTGAGCGCGAACGGGAGGACGTCATGGAGATCAAGCGCATCAACCTCGCCCTGCAGGGCGGCGGCGCGCACGGCGCCTATACGTGGGGCGTGCTCGACCGGCTTCTCGACGAGGATCGGCTCGAGGTCGAGGCCATCTCGGGCACCTCGGCCGGCGCCATGAACGCCGCGGTGTTCGCCGACGGCATGGGACGCGGCGGACGTGAGGAGGCTCGCCGCGCGCTCGACAATTTCTGGACCAACATCAGCCAGGCCTCGCAGGCCGGCCCGCTGCAGCCGACGCCGTTCGACCGCTACGCCAGCGGCTGGAACCTCGACCACTCGGCGGCCTTCGTCGCGTTCGACATGCTGACGCGCATGCTGTCGCCCTACCAGCTCAACCCGATGAACCTCAACCCGCTGCGCGGCGTGCTCGAGAGGTCCGTCGACTTCAAGCGGCTGGAGGGCTGCCGGGCGGTGAAGCTGTTCATCAGCGCCACCAACGTGAAGACCGGCAAGGTGCGCGTCTTCCAGTCGGGCGAGATCACGCCCGACGTGCTGCTGGCCTCGGCCTGCCTGCCGTTCCTGTTCCAGGCCGTCACCGTCGACGGCGAGTCCTACTGGGACGGCGGCTACATGGGCAATCCTGCGATCTTCCCGCTGATCTACGGCACGGCGACCCAGGACGTGGTGATCGTGCAGATCAATCCGCTGGGATGCGACCGTGTGCCGACCACGGCGGCCGAGATCATGAACCGCGTGAACGAGATCTCCTTCAACTCCTCGCTGATGCGCGAGATGCGGGCGATTTCCTTCGTTACCGACCTGATCGACGAGCGCCGGCTCGACTCCAACGTCTACAAGCGCGTCAACGTGCACTGGATCGAGGCCGAGAAGCAGATGCGCGGCCTCGGGGTCTCGAGCAAGCTCAATGCCCGCATGGATTTCCTGCTGCACCTGAAGGCGATCGGGCGACAGGCGGCCGATGCCTGGATCGTCGGCCACTTCGACGCGATCGGCCACCGCTCGACCATCGATATCAAGGAGAAGTTCCTCTAGCTCCGACCGTCATGCTCTTTTGGACCGCGCGCGTCCCGCTCGCTCATCCTCATGAGCGCGCGGGACGCGCGCGGTCCGGAAGAACTGAGTCGATCCGACTTCGTCCTGCTCGGGACGGCACCGCATTTGACGTTCGACTGCGAGTGGCCGACGCTCCTCCGGTCGGCCTGCAAGTGAGAGGAACAACCATGCCGTCCATCGACCAATTGATCGTCTGGATCGTCGTCGGCCTGCTGGGCGGCAGCGTCGCCGGCCGGCTGATCGCGTGGGACCGCAAGGGTCTCGGCCTGTGGCGCAATCTCGCCGTCGGCTTGGCGGGTGCGCTGGTGGGTGGCCTCGCCTTCCGCCTGTTCGGCCTGCTGCCGGGACTGGAAAAGGTGGCGATTTCGCTGCGCGACGTCGTGGCGGCCTTCGCGGGCTCGCTGGTGGTGCTGGGTGCCCTCTGGCTGTGGCAGCGCGGCCGGCGGCCGTAGGCCTCTAGCTGTGGCGGTGCAGGCGGACCGTCAGCATCAGCGCGCGGCCCAGCATCGCCACCGCGCAGGTCACGGCGATCAAGGCCGCCCACAGCCTCACCTTTTCCAGGGCCGGGCTGGCGAAGGCGCCGGCGATCTCCGCCGCCACGCAGCCGCCGACGGCCAGTGCCACGCACAGGAAGGAGATCCGCGCGGCGCGCGAGATGTTGATCTGCGGCTGGTAGAGGTCGTGGTGGACGTCGATCATCAGGCCACGGACGATGCCGATCGTCGCGCCAGCCACGATCGCCACCGCGAACGGCCAGCGCGCCTGCCCGCCGCCGACCTGGAGGAGCATCAGGCCCGTCGCCGCCACCAGGGCCATGGCGCCGGGCGCGAAGAGGCGCCATTGCGAGACGTAGGTGCGGCGGAGCTCGCGGACCACGAGATAGATGCTGGCCGCCGCCGCGAGCGCCACCAGCGCATGGACGAGGGAGAGATTGTGGAACACGCTGCCACTCTACACGGCCGGCGGGCGCGGTGAAGTCGGGAGACGACGATGAAACTCGAAGGCGGATGCTATTGCGGCGCGTTGCGCTACACGGCCGAGGGCGAGCCGGCGATGAAGGCGCAGTGCCATTGCCGCGAATGCCAGTACATCTCGGGCGGCGCGCCCAACCTGTTCATGCTGATGCCGGCCGACGGCTTTCGCTACACCAGGGGAGAGCCGAAGACCTTCACGCGCAGCGACCTCGAGCGGCCGGTGACGCGCGAGTTCTGTGCCGACTGCGGCACCCACCTGATCACGCGGCGGCCGGGCCTGCCGTTCGTCGTGCTGAAGATCGGCACGCTCGACGATCCCGCCGTCTTCGAGCCGCGCATGGCGATCTTCACGGTCGACAAGCAGCCCTTCCACCACATCGCCGAGGGCCTGCCGGCCTTCGAGCGCCTGCCGGCGCGGTAGTGCCCTCGTGCAGGCACTGTCAGCACCCGCTCCTTGGAATGTGATCGGAGAGGACTTGCAGGTTCAGCAGGTTTGTGGTAGGAAAAAGACTATCGTGGGCCGATTCCGATCGCGCCCGAACCACCATGACGGCGGAGCCAACCGACCGCACGAGCCTCCCAAGCTGCTGGCATTGCATGCAGCCCGGAGGTGTCCCCGGAGCGGGTTCCGCTCCCTGGTCGAATGAAAGACGAAAAGACCGGTGAACCCCACCTACGGGCATACGCCGGCTCGACGTGTGGACTGCGACAACTGCTACAAAGCGGTACGTCGCGGTGTAGCACCCGAAAATCAAAAAGACCGCGCAAATGCTGCACCTTAGCCCTGTCGCAATCGCGTCGGGACGGCGGTGTCGCTGTAGCGTGGCGACGGTCGAGCTTCGCTCGACCGAACGGTTCCCGAACGACCCGTGTCCGGAAAATCGTCAGCGCATCAGTGCGGGCACGAAGGCCTGCAGGGCGGCGTCGGCGTCCGCCGCGGTCTGCTGGTGCGACTGCGCCCAGTCGATGCGGATCTTGACGAAGTGGTCGCGGAAGCCGGTCAGCAGCACCCTGCTGAACACCCGCGAGTTGGCCTGGGTGACGCCGCTGTAGGTGACGCAGCGGAAGCTGACCGCACCGTAGGTGCAGGTCGACGGCACCGAGGGCTTCTGGAACTGGGTGTAGCCGCCGAACTTGAACTGCTGCTCGGCCGAGGCGACCTCGGCGTTGAACTGGGCGATCACCGTCGGGTTGTCGCTGCCGGCCGGCACGCGGCGGCCGAGGTCGTAGACCTGGACGTTGATGATCAGCCGCTTGGGCGTCGAGTAGAAATAGCCGACGCCCTGGCCCGGATTGTTGGCCGGCGGGGCGGCGTAGTTCACCGAGCGCTCGAAGGAGGCGCCCCCCAGCGTGCCCGGGAAGTTGAGCCTGGTGCCGGCGTGCGTCGAGGGGGCCGTCGACTGGGTCTGGGCGGCGGCCATGGAGGCGCCGAGAGACACGCCGAGCAGCGCGACCGCGGCGGCCAGGCCGGCGAGGAGCCTAGACATCGAGGTTGGCGACCTTGAGGGCGTTGTCCTGGATGAACTCGCGGCGCGGCTCGACGACGTCGCCCATCAGGGTCGAGAAGATCTCGTCGGCCTCGTCGGCGTGGTTGATCTTGACCTGCAGCAGCGTGCGCGCCTCGGGGTCGAGCGTCGTCTCCCAGAGCTGGTCGGGGTTCATCTCGCCCAGCCCCTTGTAGCGCTGGATGGCGACGCCCTTGCGGCCGGCCTCGAGCACGGCGGCGAACAGCTCGGTAGGCGAGGCGATCGCCACTTCCTTGTCCTTCGCCACGAAGGTGCCGGGCTTCATGTAGACGGCCTGCAGCGAGTCGGCGAGCGCGTCGAGGCGGCGCGCCTCGGCGCTCTTGATCAGCGGCGCGTCGATCACGTGCCGCTCCTGCACGCCGCGCAGGCGCCGGGTGAAGACGAGGCCGCCGTCCGGCGTCGGCTCGCCGGTCCAGCCGCGCTCGAGCGGGCCGCTCACCGCGTTGAGGCGGCGGGCGATGTAGTCGGCGGTCTGCCGCGCGAGCTCGGCGTCGGCCAGCACGTCGGGCTTGAAGGCGCCCGCGATGGCGGCCTGCTCGATCACCGCCTGGCTGGTGACGCGGCGCGACAGCGAGAGCGGCTTCACGAGGTTGCTGACGGAGCGGGCGATGTCGACGGTCTGGCGCAGGTCGCCGCCCGCCATCACCGAGCCGTCACCGAGCTTGAACGAGGCGCCTTCGAGGCCGGTCTGGATCAGGTGATCGTCGAGCGCGCGCTCGTCCTTGACGTAGATCGCCGACTTGCCCTTGGCCGCTTTGAAGAGCGGCGGCTGGGCGATGTAGAGATGGCCGGCGTCGATCAGCTCGCGCATCTGGCGATAGAAGAACGTCATCAGGAGCGTGCGGATGTGGGAGCCGTCGACGTCGGCGTCCGTCATGATGATGATCTTGTGGTAGCGGAGCTTGGCCAGGTCGAAATCGTCGGTGCCGATGCCGGTGCCCAGCGCCGTGATCAGGGTGCCGATCTCGGCCGAGCTCAGCATCTTGTCGAAGCGCGCGCGCTCGACGTTCAGGATCTTGCCGCGCAGCGGCAGAATCGCCTGGTTGGCGCGGATGCGGCCCTGCTTGGCCGAGCCGCCCGCCGAATCGCCCTCGACGATG
>CAYRBQ010000324.1:0-5158 GCA_964422305.1 uncultured Reyranella sp.
TTCCGCGACATCGAGGTCGGCACGGTGCTGGGCTGGGACCTGCACGACCTCGCCACCCGCGTTTCCATCCATGCCTTCGTGCGCGCCCCGTTCGACCGCTACGTCCACGAGGACAGCAAGTTCTGGAACGCCTCGGGGCTCTCGGTGACGCTCGGCGCCAAGGGCATCGACGTGCAGATGGAATCGCTGCGCGCGCTCTTGCTGGGCGGCATCGCCTTCGACACCTCGCACGACACCAACCAGCCGGTCGCCAAGGCCGAGCAACGCTTCCCGCTCTACGCCAACATCGAGGAGGCGCGGGCCACGGGCTTCGGCCGCCAGTTCCATCTCGTCTCCTACTTCCCGGGATCGGTGGCGGGCCTCGCGCACGGTTCCGACGTCACTTTCCACGGGCTGAAGGTCGGCGAGGTCACGGAGGTCGGCCTCTACTACGATCCCAAGCTCGACCGCGTCGTCGTGCCGGTGCACTACCGCATCGAGGCGGGACGGGTGACCAACGTCGCCAAGCTGAAGCACATGGATGCCAAGCAGATCGCCGAGGAGATGATCCAGCGCGGCCTGCGCGCCACGCTCGAGTCGCCGAGCCTGCTCACCGGCCAGAAGATCATCGCGCTTCAGATCGTGCCCGACGCCAAGCCCGCCGAGATGATCAAGGAGGGCGACCACTATGTCATCCCGACCGCCGAGATCGGCGGCTTCGACAGCATCGTGGGCGCGGCGTCCGAGCTCCTGACCAGGATCAACCGCATCGACTTCGACAAGATCGGCCGCAGCATCAGCTCGGCGGCGAGCGGGCTCGACGAGACCATCAACGGCCAGCAGCTCAAGACGACGCTGCGCGCGCTGGAGAAGGCGATGGTCGACGTGCAGGACATCGCCCGCAAACTCGATGTCGATGCCACGCCGGCGCTGAAGCGCCTGCCCGCGATCGCCCAGGAGCTGCAGGACGCCGTCACCAAGGCCAACAAGCTGATCGGCTCGGTCGATCAGGGCTATGGCAGCCAGTCCAAGTTCCATCGCGACCTCGACCGGCTGATCCCGCAGCTCACCGACACCGCGCGCTCGATCCGCGCACTCGCCGACCTGCTGTCGCGCCATCCCGAGGCGCTGATCAAGGGCCGCACCAACACGGGTAAGGAATGACGATGATCGGTCGCCGGCGCTTCTCGGCCTTCGCGCTTCCCTTGGCGCTGCCCCTCGCGGCGGCGGCTTGCGGGTCCTCGCCGGAGCCCGGCCTCTATACGCTGGCGGTCCGCAATGGCGCCACGCTGCCCAAGGGACCGCGCATCGTGCAGATCCGCGATATCGGCCTGCCGGGCTATCTCGACCGCAAGGAGATCGTGCGTTCGACCGAGGACTACAAGCTCGACGTGCGCGCCAACGCCTGGTGGGGCGAGCCGATGGGCGGCATGCTGGGCCGCACCATCGTGCTCGAGCTGACGCAGCGCCTGCCCAACTGCAAGGTCTACAGCGAGGCGGGCTCGATCACCCTCGATCCCAACGCCGTGGTCGGCATCGACATCCAGCGCTTCGACGCCGACAAGGCGGGCAACGTGATCCTGATCGCCCAGGTCGCCATCCAGTTCAACCGTCCGACCCGCCAGGCGACGCGCAACTTCTCGATCACGCGCCCCGTGCCGACCCAGGACACGCCGGGCCATGTCGCGGCGATGAGCGACGCGCTGGGCGAGCTCTCCGACGGCATCGCCCAGATGCTGCAGTAGGGCGATGGTCGCGCTGGTCACCCGGCCGCAGCTTCGCGAGTGCCCAGGTTGCGGCCTGTTCCAGATCGTGCCGGCGATGGAAGCCAACATGCGGAGCGACTGCACGCGCTGCGGGACGTTGCTGCGCGCCACGCGCGCCGACCCGACAGGGCATTGCCTGGCGCTGACCGCGGCTTGCCTGGTGCTGTTCGCCATCCTCTGGCTCGCCATGCTGATGAGGGTCTCGACCGCGGGCATCGTGCGCGAAACCGACCTGATGTCGGGGCCGCAGGAGCTGGTCGAGCGAGGCCTGTGGCCGCTGGCGCTCGCGGTGTTCTTCACGACGGCCGCGGCGCCGCTCCTCAAGTTCGCGGGCACGCTCTACGTGCTGGTGGGTCTCAGGATGCAGACCCTGCCGCCCAATCTGCGCGGGGTCTTCCGCTTCTCGCGCAAGATGGGCACCTGGGCGATGCTCGAGGTACTGCTGCTCGGCGCCTTCGTGGCCTATGTGAAGCTCGGCGATCTCGTCACCATCGAGCTCGGGCCGGCGGTCTATGCGCTGGGAATCCTGACGGTCGTCATCGTCTGGGCCGAGCTGGCGCTCGATCCGCAGGCGGTGTGGGAGGAGATCGAGCGTCGTGGCCAGACCTACGCCCCGATGCCCGCGGTCGCGCCGATGGAATACCGGCCGGGCGCCGCCGGCTGCGAGAGCTGCGGCCTGGTCTGCGTGCCGGCCGAGCACGATGGGCATTGCCCGCGCTGCGGCGCCACCGTTCACGAGCGCAAGCCCGACGCCGTCAACCGGACGTTTGCCCTGCTGATCGCCGGGGCGATCCTCTACATCCCGGCCAACGTCTATCCGGTGCTCACGGTGATGCAGCTCGGGGCCGGCCAGCCCAGCACGATCCTGGGCGGCGTCGAGGAGCTGCTGGCCTCGCAGATGTATCCGCTGGCGGCGCTGGTCTTCTTCGCCTCCATCCTGGTGCCGCTGTTCAAGCTGATCGGGTTGGGCTCGATGCTGTTCGCGACCTCGCTGGCCGGCAGCGCGGAGAAAGCCAACGTCCTGCTGCGCCAGCGCACCGCGCTCTACTTCATCGTCGCCTGGATCGGCCGCTGGTCGATGGTCGATATCTTCATGGAGTCGCTGCTCGGTGCGCTGGTGAAGTTCGGCGGCGTCATCACCATCGAGCCCGGCGCCGGGGCGCTGGCCTTCTGCGCGGTGGTTTTCGTGACGATCTTCGCCGCCGAATCGTTCGATCCGCGGCTGATGTGGGATGCCGCCGGCCACAACGCGCACCGCCGGGGGCTGCCGTCTCGTCCGTTGCCGTCGCGGCCGGGCGCCGCCGCCGTCAGTTCAGGTTGAAGATGATGCTCATCTTGATGTTGTGCACGTTGCGCACGCTGGTCGATCCCACGAAGGTGTCGAGCTCGTAGCCCAGCGAGGCGCGGCTCCAGGCCGTGAGCTGGCGGCCGAAGCCGGCGAAGGCGCGGTTCTGCGTGAAGCCGTTGAGCCGCGTGTTGGGGTTGCTGTTGGTGACGTTGAGGAACACCTCGTCGGAGAAGGCGAGCTCCCACGGCGTGCCGGAAAGCGGCACCCTGACGCCGCCCAGCAGGCGCGTGCGCACCAGCCATTGGCCGTTGTCGAAGAACAACTCCTCCCAGCGCCAGCGCAGCGCGATCGGCAGCTCCTCGATGCGGGCACGATAGAGGATGTCCTGGAAAGGGCCGCGCGAAGTGCTCTGGCCGGCAAGGTAGCGGGTGAACTGCACGTAGCCCGCCGCGACCGCCCAGTGCGGCGAGATCACGTACTCGAAGCCCGGCCGGGCCTGGAAGTCGCGCAGCAGGCCGTTGGCGGTATCGAAGCGGCCCTGTGTGTCGAGATGGAACGACCAGCGGCCGTCGATACGGTACTCTAGCGCGATCGACGGCGTCAGCCAGACGTCGCCGCTCTGGAAGGTCTGCGCCCTTGCGGCCTGCTGCTGTTGCTGGCGCCGCTGCGCCTCGGCCGGCGAAGAGGCCAGCAGGGCCAACGCAACGAGGAAGGCAGAGACGCGCCACGCGGACATGGCGCTTTGTTTACCCTCAAGCAGGGGCGGCTGCTACGGTCGCTGCATCACAGCGACAGCGCCACCTCGCGGCAGGCGCGCTCGCAGACGAGGCAGGTCTCGGCGCAGCGCCGGCAGTGCTCGTACTCCACGCCATGCCGGTCGCACTCCTCGGCGCAGGCGCGGCAGAGGTCGGCGCAGGTCTCGACCATCCGGCGCCGCAGCGCGGCGTTGGGCGACAGGCGGCGGGTCAGCATCTGGCCGGTCGCCGCGCAGGCCTCGGCGCAATCGAGGGTCAGGCGTATGCAGCGGTCGAGGCGGGCGGTCGTGGCCTCGGCGAGGCAGGCATCGGCACAGGCGATGCAGGCCTGGGCGCTCTCCAGGCAGGCCTCGATGCAGCGCGCCAGCGGCTCGTCGATACGACTCCGAAGCTGCGGACGGCTGGAAAGCGTCCCGCGGACTTGCACGGCGTTCGGCATGGCGTCGGCCCCCTCTGTCCTCCTGGACAGTCGAGCAATGCCGCCGACCCGCCGGCGGTTACGGCTTCCAGCGCAAAAAGTTGGCGATCAGGCGCAGGCCGGTCGCCTGGCTCTTCTCCGGGTGGAACTGCGTGCCGGCGAGGTTGTCGCGGCCGACCATCGCCGTAACCGGACCGCCATAGTCGGTCACGCCGAGGACGGTGTCGGGCTTCGCGGTCGCGAGCTGGAACGAGTGCACGAAATAGGCATGGTCGCGCGGCACGATTCCTTCGAGTAGCGCGTGAGGCTTGAGCTCGGTCAGCTCGTTCCAGCCCATGTGCGGGATCTTGAGGTGGGCGGGCCCCGGCTCGATGCGAACCACGTCGCCCGCGATCCAGTCCAACCCGGCATGAATGCCGTACTCGACGCCGCGCGTGGCCATGAGCTGCATGCCGACGCAGATGCCGAGAAACGGCTTGCCGCGCTCGATCACCTCGCGCTGCAGCGCCTCGACCATGCCCGGCACGCCGTAGAGGCCGGCGCGGCAGTCGGCGAAGGCGCCGACGCCCGGCAGCACGATGCGGTCGGCCGCCGCGACGTCGGCCGGCGACGCGGTCACGATGACGCGCTCGTTCGTGCCCGCCTCGCGGGCGGCGCGCTCGAAGGCTTTCGCGGCGGACCGCAGGTTGCCGGAGCCGTAATCTACGATTGCAACGGTCATGAGTGTCCCTTCAGAGGACGCCCTTGGTGCTCTGCACCGCCGATGCCTGGCGCGGATCGATCTCGATCGCCGCACGCAGCGCCCGGGCGATGCCCTTGAAGCAGCTCTCGACGATGTGGTGGTTGTTGTCGCCGTACTGGTTCCACACGTGCAAGGTCAGGCCGCCCTGCTGGGAGAAGGCCTGGAACCACTCCTTGAACAGCTCGGTGTCCATGGTCCCGAGCTTGGGCT
>CAYRBQ010000325.1:0-5133 GCA_964422305.1 uncultured Reyranella sp.
GCTGCCCCTATGCCAAGGGCGCCTCGGGCAATGTCGGCACCGAGGACGTGATCTACCTGATGAACGGGCTCGGCATCCGCCACGGCGTCGATCTCGGTGCGATCGCCAAGGCGGGCCGCGAGATCTGCGCCGCGCTGGGCCGCGAGCCCGCCTCGAAGGTGGCGCAGGCGCTGAAGGCAAAGGCCGCCTGATCGCACGAACGTTCAAGACGGAAGCCGGTCCGGCCGCCATATCGGCGGCATGGATGCACTCGCGGGCTTCCTGATCGCGGCCGTGGCGTTGGCCGGCAGTCCCGGTCCGGCGACGCTCAGCCTCGCGGCGGCCGGTGCGGCGTTCGGCGCTCGACGCGCGCTCGCCTATCTGGTGGGTCTCGTCGTCGGCATGGTCGCCGTCATGGCGATCGTGGCGAGCGGCGTCGTGGGTCTCCTGATGGCGCTGCCCGGTGTCGCGCCGGTCGTCACGGGCCTGGCCGCGGCCTACTTCGTCTGGCTGGCCTGGCGCATCGCGACGGCGCCGCCGCTCGGCGAGGAGGATGAGGGGCGCGCGCCGCCGACCTTCGTCGCGGGGCTGCTGCTGTCTCTGGTCAACCCCAAGGGCTATGCGGCGATGGCTGCGCTCTACTCGGGCTTTGCGCTGGCGCCAGACCATCTCGCTCTCGACGTCGCGCTGAAGCTCGTCGTGCTGACGGCGGTCATCGCGGCGGTGAACGCTGCCTGGCTGCTGGCAGGCGCGGCGCTCACGCGCTCCTTCCGCGATCCGCGCAGCAACCGCACGATCAATGTCGCCTTCGCGGTGGCGCTGCTGGCATCGGTCGGGCTGGCGCTGGCGTTCTGATCTCAGCGTCGCTGGATGCGGACGGTCACCGAGCTGGAGCGGCCGGCCTCGTCGACCACGGCGAGACGGACGAGGCCCGGGCCTTCGGGCGTCCACGAGGTGCCGTCGAGCGGCCTTCCGTCGACCAGCCAGCGCAGGCGACCGGTGCCACCCAACGCGTCGAGCGCAACGGTCTCGCGGGCGCCGAGCTCGATGCGGGCGTCGGGCGGCGGATAGGCGATGCGCGGGGCGCCGCCCGCCGTTCCATTGGGACTCATCGTGCGCATGCGCGGCGGCAGGTCGCGATGCGAGGCGACGCGCAGCGCATCGACCGGCGCCGGCTTGGCGCGATTGTCCTCGCCGGGCAGGCGGCCGAACGCCTTGAACAGGATCGGCAGCGCGGAGAGCCGGCCGAGCTGGCCCGGACGCGGCGTGCCGTCGGCATGGCCGACCCAGACCACGACCGTCCAGTTGGCGCTGTAGCCCGCGGCCCAGGCGTCGCGGAAGCCCGCCGACGTGCCGGTCTTGAAGGCGATGCGCCGCTCGCGCAGCGCCACCGGCAGCGCGGCGAAGCCTTCGGGCAGAGGGGCCTCGGCCAGCACGTCGGCGACGTACCAGGCGGCCGTCGCGCCCAAGAGCCGCACCGGCTCGGGCCGCTGCGGGTCGCGGCGAATCTGCGGCGGCGCGAAGCGGCCGCCGTTGGCGAGGCCCGAATAGAGACCGGCCATCTCGAGGGGGGAGAGGGTCGCGCTGCCCAGCGCCACGCCGAGCGAGTTGCCGTCGTCGCCCGGCGGTAGCCCCGGCCGAGCGCCCGCGGTGCGCAGGGTGGCGAGGAAGCGCTGCGGGCCGACCTTCTCGAGCGCCAGCACCGCCGGCACGTTGAGCGACTGCTGCAGGGCGCGGCGCACCGTGACGGAGCCCTGATGGTCGCGGTCGAAGTTGCGCGGCAGCCACTCGCGGAAACGGACCGGCACGTCCTCGACCAGCGTCTCGGGATGGAGCGCGCGGTCGTCGAACGCCATGGCGTAGATCAGCGGCTTCAGCGCCGAGCCCGGCGAGCGGCGGGCACGCACGAGATCGACCTGGCCGGCGCGGCCGAAGAAATCGTCGCCGCCGTGCCAGGCCACGACCGCGCCGCTGCGATTGTCGACCGCCACGATGGCGACCTGCGCGAGGTCGGGGAACTGGCGGCGCTCCTCGCGCGCGAGCTGGGCGAGCGAGGCCTGCAGCTCGTAGCGCACGGTGGTGGGCACGATCGCGCCCGGCGTCTGCGCCGCCAGGAACGCCGAGAGATGAGGCGCCTGCATCGGCATGGCGAGCCGACGGTCGGGCGCGGGCCGGCTCTGCGCCAGGACGAGCAGCGGCCGGTCGATGATGCCGTGCTCGAAGCCGCGCTCCAGCACGCGGTCGCGCGCGGCCTGTGCCTTCGCCGCGGCGCGGTCGGGCCGGCGGCGTTCGGGCGATTGCGGGATCGCAACCAGAAGCGCGGCCTCGGCGGCCGAGAGCTGGCGCGGCTCCTTGCCGAAGTAGGCGAGCGAGGCGGCACGCACGCCCTCGAGATTGCCACCCATCGGAGCGAGCGTGAGATATATCGCCAGCACCTCGCGCTTCGAATAGCGCCACTCGAGCTGCAGGGCGCGCGCCGACTGGAACAGCTTGGTCGTGAGGCTGCGCGGGCGCGGCTCGAGCAGGCGGGCGGCCTGCATGGAGAGCGTCGAGGCACCCGAGACGATGCGGCCGCGCTCGGCGAGCTGGTGGGCGGCGCGCACCGCGGCCAGCGGGTCGACGCCCCAGTGGCTGTCGAAGCGGCGATCCTCGTATACCTTGAGCAGGGCGAGATAGATCGGGTCGACATCGTCGACCGTCGTCTTGAGCCGCCACTTGCCGTCGGCGGTGGTGAAGGCGCGCAGCAGCCGGCCGTTGGCGTCGACGACTTCCGTCGACCTGTCCTGGTAGCGCGACAGGTCGGGCGGCAAGAGCCGGTCGAGCGCCAGCCCCGTCGCCGCCAGGCTCGTGGCGGCAACGGCGAGGCCCGCGAGGAGGCGCCGCAGGTTCATGTCAGCGGGGTGCCGCCGGCGCGATGCTGACCCGGCCCATCGTGGTGCGGCCGTGCACACGCGGGGCGTACATGTCCGACACGTTCGTTGCGGGCAGCGCGAAGCTGCCCGGAGTCACGGCCCGCACGATATAGGCCACGTGGTAGGAGTTGCCGTGCTTGCCCTCGGAGTCCCACCACATGCGGAAGGGCCGGTTGCCGAGGTCGAGCGCGGCGAAGAAGCGATCGTCGCGCGCCTCGGAGATGCGGGTTTCCGTGAGTTTGGGCAGGAACGGGAAGGACTTCACCGTCTCCTCGTTCAACACCGATTCGATCTCGAAGCCGGCCGGCAGCAGGTCGAGCAGCGCCACCTCATGGTAGCCGCCCTCGAGGTTGCGGCCGGAAATCGAGACGATCAGCCGGTCGTTCTGTCGGACCTTGTCGAGTTCCGCCGGCCGGCCGGCGAGCGTCATGAACTCGCGCTCGACGCTGAGCCCGGCGCGGGCCGCCGGCTGCGGCTCGATGGGCACGCCGCGGGCCGTCACCTGCATCCAGATCGGACGGTCGGTGTCGTTCTTGAGGCGCAGCCCGCGGGCGATCGTGGCGGTGTCGGGATTGATGACGACCGGCTCGGTGGCGGCACGACGCTGCTGGCCGTCGACCGAGTAGACGAGCTCGGCGCTGCCGCTCATGGCACGTGCCGCCATGACGAGCCAAGCCTGTTCCTGGGTCGTGGTGGTGTCGACCGAGGCGGCGAGCCGCTCGCCGACCAGGCTTGTCATCTCGGCCAGCGCCTCGCGGCCTCCGGCCTCGACGGCGAGCGTGATCAGGGCGGCGCGGTTGCGCAGCGGCGAGCCGTAGTAGTCGGACGTGTCGCGCTCGTCGATCTTCTGGCGTGCCTGGGTGAAGGCCAGCCGCGCGCGGCCGGGCTCGCCCACCTGGTTCAGTGCCGCGGCCAGCATCGCCCAGCCGATGCCACCCTTGATCTCGGCGGCCTTCGTGTCCTGGAAGTAGCGGACGCGGCCGGGATCGGCGAAGCCAGACTTGGCCAACACGTACCAGGCGTAGGCTTGCGCGTTGGGCGTGAACTTGTCGGCCGTGCGGTTCAGCCAGGTGAGGCCGCGCTGCAGCGATGCCGCTGGCACGACCATCTGCTGGGCGTTGGCGCGCACCAGGAAGTCGAGCACATAGGTCTGCAGCCACTCGGCGGCGGGCGAGGAGTAGGGCCCCCACATGCCGAACGAGCCGTCGCCAAGCTGCATGTCGACGATGCGGTAGACCGCATCCTGCACCCGGTCATTGATGCGTGGATCGGTCGGCCCGTACCCCAGCAGCGCCACGTCGTTGTAGTAGAGGAGCGGCATGGCGCGGCTGGTCGTCTGCTCGACGCAGCCATAGGGATATTTGTCGAGGGCGCGCAGCAGGGCCGCGACGTCCACGCCCGGGATGCGGGTCAGCGAGGCGCTGACCTGCGCCGTGCCGGGCGCGAAGCCTGCCGTCACGTTGCGGTCGACGGTGGCCTCGTTGCCGGGTCCCAGCCGCGCGACCGTGTCGACGGCCGACGGCGTCTGCGCCGAGCGCACCTGGATGTCCCATTCGCGGCGGACATTGAAGTTGCCCGGTCCCTGGACCGAGACGGCGACCTTGCCGAAGCCGGCATCGCCCGCCTGCAGCGGCCAGGTCATGAGCTCGCGCTGGTTGGCCGCGAGCCGCTTGGTCTCCGTCACCGAACGCTCCAGGCCGACGGAGCCCGTGGCCTCGAGCGTCACGCGGTAGTCGCCGGCCTGGCCGTCGACATTGTGCAGCGACAGCGCCACGCGGCCGACATCCTTCGGCGCGAGGAAGCGCGGCAGCACGACGTCGGCGGTGACGGCATCGCGCACGAACAGCCTCTGCTCGCCGGAGCCGACGCGGCTCTTCTCGTAGGCCACCGCCATCAGGCGGAGCTGGCCGATGAAATCGGGGATGTCGAGGCCGATCCTGGCCTCGCCCTTGTCGTCGAGCTTCACCGGGCCGCTGAACAGCGCGACCGTGCGCGTCGGCACGATGTCGAGGCCGCCGATGTCGCCCGCGTCGCCGCCGGTCCGGATGCGGCCGAGATCGTCGGCCCGCGTGTCGAGCAGTCGGCCGTAGTCGTCGCGCATGGCGACGCCCAGCGCCCGCTTGCCGAAGTAATGGTCGGCGGGCTTGGGCGTGCGGTAGCGCGTGAGTTGCAGGATGCCTTCGTCGACCGCGGCCAGCGTCACGAAGGCCTCGCCGCCGGCGAGGTTGGCGACCTTGATGGG
>CAYRBQ010000326.1:0-5108 GCA_964422305.1 uncultured Reyranella sp.
CCCTGCCGCTCACCCTGCCGGGCGTCGTCTCGGGCATCGCCTTCGTCTTCTCGATGAGCGTGTCGATGTTCGTCATCCCCTCGCTGCTGATCGGCGACCGCTTCCAGACGCTCTCGACGCTCACCGGACGGTCGTTCCTGCTGATGCGCAACGAGCAGCTCGGTTCGACGACGGCGGTCATCCTGCTGGTGCTCGCGGTTTCGATCGTCGTCGGCTCGACCTGGCTCGCCCGCCGCATCGGAGGCAGCACCACATGACGGCGATCGAACGGTTCGCGCGCTGGTTCGTCTGGGGCATGGCGGGCTTCACCGTCGTCTTCCTGATGACGCCGCTGATCGTCACCGTCGCCGTTTCTTTCGGCTCCTCGACCGTGTTCACGCTGCCGCCGCCCGACTGGTCGACGCGCTGGTACGAACGGCTGGCCAACATGCGTGGCCTGGTGCCTGCCCTCCTCGTCTCGCTGCAGGTCGCCGCCATCTCCACCGCCATCGCCATGGCGCTCGGCACGCTCTGCGCCATCGCGCTGGTACGCGGCCGCTTCCCCGGCCGCGAGACGATCTCGACCTTCCTGGTCTCGCCGCTGATGCTGCCGGGCCTCGTGATCGGCATTGCCATGCTGCAGGGTTTCAAGGCGATGGGCCTGCGCGATGTCTATGCGAGCCTACTGGTGGCACACGTCGTCATCACCCTCCCCTACGTCGTGCGCACGGTCGTGGGCGCGTTGTCGCTTTTCGACTTCTCGTTGATCGATGCCGCACGCACGTTGGGCTGCTCCTATCCCGCGGCGCTGATGCGCGTGCTGGTACCGGCACTGGCGCCGGCCTTCCTGACGTCGGGAATGTTCGCTTTCCTCGCCTCGATGGACAACTATCCGATCTCGATCTTCTTCACCGATGCCTGGACCAAGACGTTGCCGATCCAGATGCTGCAGTATGTCGAGGAGCGGCCAGACCCGACGATCGCCGCGATCTCCGCCGGGCTCGTGCTGCTGGCCATCGTTGCCCTGATCATCGGCGACCGTCTCGTGGGATTGCGCAAGCTCGCCGACTTCTAGCGGACCAAAAATGAAGATCCTGATCGCCAACCCCAACATTTCCAGCAGCGTCACCGACCGGCTGGTCACCTCGGGCAGGCACGTGGCGAGCCCCGGCACGGAACTCATCCCCATGACGGCACCGCGAGGCGTGCCGTTCATCGCCACGCGCGCCGAGGCCGCGGTCGGCGGCGCGGTGCTGCTCGAGATGCTGGCGGAGAGGCGCGGCACCGTCGATGCCGCCGTCGTCGCCGCCTTCGGCGATCCCGGCCTCGGTGGCGCCCGCGAGCTGTTCGACTTCCCGGTGGTGGGCATGGCCGAGGCCGCGATGCTGGTCCTGCACGCTCGGCCGGTCGTTCGGCATCGTGAGCTTCTCTAAGTCGCTCGAGCCGTGGTTCGCCGAGATCGTGGCCTGGCACGGCCTCTCCGACCGCTGCGTCGCGATCCGCACGCCCGACGAAGGCTTCCGGTCGCTCAACGACGTGCAGGAAGAGATGGAGCAGCGCCTGATCGATCTCGCCAACCGCACCGTGGCCGAGCACGGCGCCGACGTCGTGATCCTGGCCGGCGCGCCGCTGGCGGGTCTCGCGAACAAGATCCGCGACCGCGTGCCGGTGCCGCTGGTCGACGGCATTCAGGCCGCGGTCACCATGGCCGAAGGGCTGGTACGGATGAATCCACGCAAGGCCACCGCCGGCACGTTCCGTCGTCCCGACCCCAAGGACTCCAAGGGACTCGCCGGCCCGCTCGCCGACGTGATCGCGCACCGTGGCGCGTGACCTGAAAGGCTACGGACGCTCCCCGCCCGATCCGAAATGGCCGGGCAGTGCGCGGGTCGCCGTATCCTTCGTGATCAACTTCGAGGAAGGCGCGGAGATGTCGCTCTCGCGGGGCGATGCCTTCAACGAAAAGGTCTACGAGGTCACCGACGAGGTCGTGGGCGTGCCCGACCGCTGCATGGAATCGCACTTCGAGTACGGCACCAAGGCCGCGTGGTGGCGCATCGCCGACACACTCGAGCGGTTGGGCGTGCCGGCCACCGTCAGCACCTGCGGCATGGCGGCCGAACTCTCGCCGTGGCTGATCAAGGATGCCGTGGCGCGCGGGCACGAGATCTCCTGCCATGGCTGGCGCTGGGAGAAGCACGCCCACATGGAGGAGGCCGCCGAGCGCAGGGCCATCGCCAGGACAGTGGAGGTCCTGACCGAGATCGCCGGTACCCGGCCGGTCGGCTGGCATACCCGCTCCACGCCCTCGCCCAACACGCGGCGCCTGCTCGTCGAGGAGGGCGGCTTCCTCTACGACAGCGACGACTATTCGGACGACTTGCCGTTCTTCGTCGACGTGTCGGGCAAGCGCCATCTCGTGCTGCCCTACAGCTTCGACACCAACGACATGCACTATCACCAGGGCTTCCACCGCTTCGTGTCCGCCCGCGACTTTGCCGACTACACCTGCGACGCCTTCGACACGTTATGGAGCGAGGGCGAGCGCTTCCCCAAGATGATGTCGATCGGGCTCCACCTGCGCATGATCGGCCGGCCGGGCCGCATCGCGGCGCTGGGCCGCATCGTCAGCCACATGAAGGAGCGCGGCGGCGCCTGGTTCGCCACGCGCCGGCAGATCGCCGAACACTGGCTGGCACGCTTCTAGGCCTTCTTCGGACGGACGATCTTGATTGTCGAGGTGGCGTGCACGATCAGACGGCCCTTCTCGTCCTTGAGGTCGCCGTCGAGGAAGCCGACCGAGCCGCCCCACCGCATGACGCGGCCCTCGGCATAGACGATCCCCGGCCCCATCGCCTCGAAGAAGCTGATCTTCAGCTCGAGCGTCGGCACCGCAACGCCGAGTTTGCCCTTTACGATTGCCGCGTTGGCCATTGCCGTGTCGACCATGCCGGTGAGAAAGCCGCCCTGGCAGATGCGGCCCTGCGAATGGCAGAACGACGGCACGACCTCGAAGCGGAAGCGAGCGTAGCCGCGCGCCGAATCGATGTCGAGGATCTCGCCGTTCAACGTCTTCAGGACCTCCGGCGCATTGGCGCGGAGGGCGGCCAGAATCTCCGAGTCGTGCACGAGATCCCTGGGGAAGTGCTCGAAGTCAGGATGGGCGGAACTCATGGAGCGGGAACTATAGCGGACGAGACGCGACTCGCACCTTTTCCAGCAGGTCGATGAGTGTTCGCGTTTCGGCGACCGAAAGCCCCGACAGGATCCGCTTCTCGTGGGCACGAACCAGGCGGCCGAACCGGTCGAGCGCCTCGCGGCCGAACGGCGTGAGTGCGAGCGCGTGGGTGCGACCGTCGGTCGGCGACCTGTGTCGCACCAGTAGGTCGCGTGCCTGCAGGCGATCGAGGATCGGCACCAGTGTCGAGCGATCGATCCCGAGCGCCCGGGCCAATGCCATCTGGCTGAGGCCCGCATTGCGATCCACCAGCACCAGCAACCCGAACTCGCCCGGCGTCAGCGCCTCGCCAGCACGGGCGAACGTGGCGGCAAAATCGGCGAACACGGCGGACTGCGTACGTCGCAGCGCGTAGCCCAGCAGCGACGGCAACAGGCCGCGGTCGAGGCTAAGGGTGAGCGGCTTCTCTGGGGACTTGGCGGGTGGACGGCCCATCGGGGGAGTGGTAGACGGAGATTGTTTGGGGATCAAACAAATTCAGATTAAAGCACGATGAGCTTCAAAGTACGCATCGCTCAGGCAGACCGCATCATCGACGTCCCCACCGGCGCCACCATCCTCGAGGCGGCGCTCGATGCCGGAATCTCCTACCCGTTCGGCTGCCAGTCAGGCAACTGCGGCGCCTGCAAGTCACATCTCGTCAAGGGCGAGGTGACGATGGAAGGCTACTCCGAATTCGCGCTGTCGGACGAGGAGAAGGACCGTGGCCTGATCCTCGCCTGCCGGGCCGTGCCGTGGGAGGACGCCGAGGTGGCATGGCTCGAGGAGGACGACCTGATCGTCCACCCGCGCCGCCTGCTCTCCTGCACGGTCGTGGGCCTCGACGACGCCACGCACGACATCAAGCGTATTCGCCTCGAGATCGTGTCCGGTGGACCGTTCGACTTCTCCGCCGGGCAGTTCGCGTCCGTCACCTTCGACGGCTGCCCGCCGCGCGACTATTCGATGGCCAACGTACCGGGAGACTCGATCCTGGAATTCCATGTCCGTCGCACCGCTGGTGGTGCCACCAGCACGCATGTCGCGGAAAGGCTCTCGCTCGGCGACACCGTGCGGGTCGAGGGGCCGTTCGGCCCTTCCTACCTGCGTGAGACCCATCGCGGCCCGATCATCGCCGTGGCAGGCGGCTCGGGCATGGCGCCGATCAAGTCGGTGGTCGAGCGCGCGCTGCAGAAGGAGCTGCCGCAGCACATCTATTTCTACTTCGGCGTTCGCACCGAGCGGGACCTCTACCTGCACGACCATTTCAAGGCGCTCGCCGAAAAGCACAAGAACCTCCACTTCGTACCGGTGTTGAGCGAAGGCGACGGCATGAACCATCGTAGCGGCCTCGTGCACGAGGCCGTGGGCCGCGACTTCGACGAGCTGGACGGCTGCAAGGCCTATCTCGCGGGCCCTCCGGTCATGGTCGAAGCTGCGACCAGACTGTTCGAGGAACGTGGCATGCGACGCATCGACATCCATGCCGACGCCTTCTACACGGCGGCCGAGATGGCGAGCGCGAACAAGAAGACGGGAGCGGAACTATGACGGACCTTCTGAAGGGACGCGTGGCAATCGTGACCGGCGCCGGGCGTGGCATCGGCCGCGCCATCGCCGATGCGCTGGTGGCCGAGGGCGCCAGCGTGATCGTGGCCGACAACGGCGCCTCGATCGCGGGCGATGGCGGCGATCCCGAAGTCGCACGCGAGGCCGCCAAGGCGCTCGGCAAGAACGCCGCCGCCTTCGGCGAAAGTGTCGCCTCCCCGGGCGTGGCCAGGCAACTCGTCGACCTCGCGGTGAAGAACTTCGGCGGCATCGACATCGTCGTGAACAATGCGGCGATCCTGCGCGACGCCTTCGTATTCCGCGCCGATCCGCGCGACTGGGATGCGGTGATCCGCACCAACCT
>CAYRBQ010000327.1:0-5102 GCA_964422305.1 uncultured Reyranella sp.
GTGTTCGCCAAGGTGGCGATCCCCGAGATGCTGAAGGCCGGCTACAACAAGCGCCTGGCCGCCGGCGTCGTCGCCGCGGGTGCCACGCTCGACTCGCTGATCCCGCCCAGCGCGCTGTTGGTGGTCTACGGCATCATCACGGAGCAGTCGGTCGGCAAGCTGCTGGTCGCGGGATTCGCGCCGGGCATCTTCTCGGCCATCGTCTACACGGCGATCATCCTCGTGATGTGCTGGCGCAACCCGTCCTACGGCAAACCGATCCGCGGCTTCACCTGGCCGCAGCGGATCCAGTCGTTGCCCGGCACTCTGCCGATCGTGCTGGTGATCGCCATCATCTTCTATTCGATGCTGTTCGGCTGGGCGACGCCCACGGAAGCCGGCGCGCTGGGCGCCCTCTGCGTGTTTGTGATCGCGCTGGCGAACGGCATGAAATGGCCGGAGCTCAAGGGGGCGCTGCTGGAGACGGCACGGCTCACGGCGGTGATCTTCACCGTCGTCTGGGGCGTGCTGATCTTCGTGCGCTTCCTGGGCTTCGCCGGCCTGCCCGAGCAGCTCGCGAGCTGGGTCACCAGCCTCAACGTGCCGCCGCTCGCCATCCTGCTCGCGATCTACGTGATCTACCTGATCCTCGGCACGATCCTCGAGGGCGTCGGCATGTTCCTGCTGACGCTGCCCGTGGTGTTCCCGGTGGTCGAAGCGCTGGGCTACGACCCGATCTGGTTCGGCATCATCCTGGTGAAGCTGAACGGCATCGCCACGCTGTCGCCGCCCGTCGGGCTGGTCGTGTTCGTGGTGAACGGCGTCCGGCCAGACATCTCGGTCGCCGATATCTTCCGAGGCATCTGGCCGTTCATCTTCGCCGACATCATCACGATCGCCTGCCTGACCGCCTGGCCGGAGATCGTGACCTTCATCCTGGAGGCCGCGTCGTAGCGCCCGTCATGACTTCGGGGCTGCGCCGGCCTCCTTCAACAGGAAGTTCAGGAGCTCGCGGCCGGGAATACCCTGCGCCTCGCGCTTGACGACCCATTCCTCCCAAACCGGCTGGCCACCCACCTTGCGGAAAGCGGCGAGCTCGTCCGGCGTGAACTTCACGAAGGTGAGCTTCTTCTTGAACAGCGGGATGTTCTTCTCGTCGGCATCCGCGTAGGCCTTCTTCACCGCGGCGTGCGCCAGCGGCCGCGCTTCCTCCAGCAATGCCTTGTACTGCGGCGGCAGCTCGGCGTAGCGGTCGACATGGATCAGCGTCGGGCAACCGACGGACCCCAGGGCCATGTTCTCGGTGTACCACTTGCCGACCTCGTAGGTGCGGTACGACTGATGGGCGTAGGTGGCGGGGAAGGCGGCGGCATCGACCGTGCCGCGTTCAAGCGACGTGTAGACTTCGGTGGCATCGACCGAGGTCGGCACGGCGCCGAGCTTGCGCATCGCCTCGCCGATGCCGGCGAGCGCGCGCACGCGCATGCCCTTGAAGTCCTCGACGGTCTTGGGCTGCTTGCCACGGCCGACGAACTCGTTGTTCGGCAGGATCGCCGAAAGGTAGGGAATGGCATTCCAGCCGGCGAATTCCTTCAGCACCAGCGGGTGCTTGTGAAAGGCATTGTGGACCTTTTCCTGCACATCCGTGTTGGGGATCGGCAGGAACGGCAGGTCGAGCGCGGAGTACACCGGCAGCTTCTCCGGATGGTAGGAGGCGCAGATGTTGGTCATCTCCAGGCTGCCTACCTTGAGCGAGTCGAGAAGCTCCTTCGGGTTGCCGAAGCTCTCGTAGCCGATCTGGATCTTGAACTTGCCGCCGGTGCGCTCGTCCATGAACTTCTTGAGCGTCTCGACGTTCTGGGTGGCGGCGCGCGGCTTGCCCCAGGCGGCCAGCTTCCATCTCACTTCCGGCCCATCGACGATCTTCGCCTGGGCGAACGCGTTACCCGACCACGCAACCACGCTTGCTGCCAGTACGGCAGCGACAGTCAAGCCCTTGAGACGGCTCATGGATGCCTCCTGAGTGTTTCCTCCGATACGACCTTGTTCCTTGGCACAGCCGTCGAGGACGGCTGACGAAGGAAACGTACCCGAATGACAGTCGATGCGGTAGCGACCATCCGGCCGAGCCGTTAAGGTCGCCGGCCATGAGCGGGGTGACGAGGCGTTCGGTCCTGGGAAGCGCGCTGGCGGCGGGCGTCGCGGGCCGTGCCGCGGCGTCCGGCTGGCCCGACCGGCCGGTGTCCTGGATCGTGCCGTTTCCCGCCGGCGGCGGCTCCGACATGTTCGCGCGGCCGGTGGCCGCCCGCGTCGGCGGCATACTCGGCCAGTCGATGGTGATCGAGAACAGGTCGGGTGCCGGCGGCACCGTCGGAACGGCGGTCGCCGCGCGTGCCGAAGCCGACGGATACACGCTCCTGCTCGGAGACACCGGCCTCACCTACGCGCCGATGGTTTACCCGAAGGCGGGCTTCGACTTCGATCGCGACTTTGCCCCTATCGCCGCCTTCGGCCGCGTGCCCTATGCGCTGGTCGTCAATCCGGCGCGCATCGACGTCCCGACTCTCGAAGCCTTCATCGCAGCGGCAAAGGCGAAGCCCGAATCGATCGACTTCGGCTCGGCGGGGCTCGGTACCGTCACGCATCTCGCCATCGGCCTTTTTGGGGCGCGTGCCGGCATCAAGCTCACGCACGTGCCCTATCGCGGCGGTGCGCCGATGCTGCAGGACCTGCTGGCGGGACAGATCGGCGCGGCCTTCGTGCTGGTCAATGCCGTCGCGGGCTACGTGAATTCCGGCAAGCTGCGCGCGCTCGGCGTCGCCAATCGGCGCCGCGATGCGCTGCTGCCGAACGTGCCGACGATGCACGAGGCAGGGCTCGCCGACTTCCGGATGACGATCTGGTTCGGTCTCTTCGCGCCCAGGCGGACGCCCGATGCCATCCTCGATCGCCTGCACGGCGCGGTGCAGCAGGCGCTGGGCGACGAGGACGTGAAGAAGCTGTGGGCGGAGCAGGGCGCCCGCGTCGAGCTCGAGAGCCGCGCCCAGTTCGCCGACTTCGTCGCGCGCGAGACCGAGCGCTGGAGCCGGATCGCCAGGGCCGCCAATGTCCAGATGGAGTAGCCGATGAGCGTTTCACGTCGCGCCGCCCTCGGCGGTCTGATGACCGCCGGACTTGCCGCTCCCGTCTTCGCGCAGGAATGGCGACCGGCGCGCACGATGAACTGGATCGTGCCGTTCCCGCCGGGCGGCTCCAACGACACGTTTGCGCGGCCGGTGGCCGCCCATGTCGGCGCACGCTTCGACCAGCCGGTCGTGGTGGAGAACCGCGGCGGAGCCGGCGGGACGCTGGGCGGCATGATCGTGGCGCGGGCGCGGCCCGACGGCTGCACCCTGCTGGTCGCCAATACGGCGCAGACTTTCGCGCCCGTCGTCTACGCCGAGTCCGGCTTCGACCTGCTGCGCGACTTCGCGCCCGTGAGCAACATCGCAAAGGTGCCGGTCGGGCTGGTCGTCAATCCCGCGAAGCTCGACGTGAAGGACCTCGCGGCATTCCTCGCCGCCGCCCGCAAGGCGCCCGACACCATCAACATCGGCTCGTCGGGTCTCGGCACGATGCCGCATCTCGCGATCGAGCTCCTGCAGCAACGCACCGGCATCCGGCTGACCCATGTGCCCTATCGCGGCGGCGGACCGGCGCTGCAGGATCTGCTGTCGGGGCAGCTCGATGCGACCTGCCAGCCGCTCAGCACGGTGGCCTCCTATGTGCAGTCCGGCAAGTTGCGCGCGCTCGCCGTGGCGACCGCAAGGCGCGAGGCCGTGCTGCCGGAGGTGCCGACGTTCGCCGAAGCGGGCGTCAAGGATTTCGAGGTCAGCACCTGGTACGGCCTGTTCGCCCCGAGGGCCACGCCCGTCGCGGCGCTCGACGCACTCCATGGCGCGGTGCAGATGGCGCTGGCCCAACCCGACGTGAAGCGGATCTGGGCGGAGCAGGGCGCCCGCATCGATCTCGAGAGCCGCCAGGCGTTCGGAGATTTCGTGAAGGCCGAGGTCGCGCGCTGGAGCGCGATCGCGCGGGCGACCAGCCTGCCGATGGAATAGGGCCGCCGGCCGGTCAGGTCTCCGCGCCGCCGTTCACCTGCAGCATCTGGCCGTTCACGTAGGCGCCGCCGTCCGACACCAGCAGGCCGAGCACCGCGCCGATCTCGGCCGGCGTGCCCATGCGGCCGAGCGGCACCTTTGCCATGGTCTCGCGGCGATGATGGTTCGAGGCATCGTCGGTTTCGACGTCGGCCGCGATCGGTCCCGGCGAGATGGCGTTCACCGTGATGCCCTTCGGCCCGAACTCCTTGGCCAGCGCCTTGGTGAGACCCCAGGCGCCATGCTTGGCGACCGACACCGGCGCGCGTCCGGCATAGCCGTGGATCGCGTTCATGCCGGTGAAGTTGACGATGCGGCCCCAGCCCTTCTTCACCATGCCGGGCAGGCAGGCCTGCGAAAGCCACACCGCCGCGTCGAGATCGACCGAGATCACGCGCCGCCAGTCGGCTTCGCTCATCTCGAGGAAGGGCTTGGCCGGCCGAAGGGCGGCGTTGTTCACCAGCACGTCGATCGCGCCGCACCTCGCGATCGCCTCCCTGGCGAGGCGCCGGCATTCCTCGCCGCTGCCGACATCGCCCATCGCGACCATCGCCTCGACACCCTTGGCGGATGCTTCCCTGGCGACCGACTCGCAGGCCTTGCGGTCGGCCGAGCCGTTGATCACCACGTTGTAGCCCATCGACGCGAGCTCCAGCACGCAAGCGCGCCCGATGTTGCGGCCCGCGCCGGTGACGAGGGCCGTCCGTTTCGCACCGGCCATCAGATCGCTCCTCCCGACTTGAGGCTCTCGATCGTCTTGCTGTCGTAACCCAGTCCGGCGAGCACTTCCTCGGTGTGCTGGCCGAGATCCGGTGTCGGCTTCAGTTCCTTGGGCTGCGGGAAATCCGAGAGGTTGATCGGCTGACCGACCACCTTGATGTCGCCGAGCCTGGGATGCTTCACCGGCCGGGCGATGCCGATGTGCTGGACCTGCGGCTCGGCGAAGGTCCTGTCGATCGTGTTGATCGGCCCGCACGGCACGCC
>CAYRBQ010000328.1:0-5093 GCA_964422305.1 uncultured Reyranella sp.
GCTGTTCAACGACACGATCTGCTACAACATCTGCTATGGCCGGCCCGACTGCACGCGGGAAGAGGTCGAGCAGGCGGCGAAGCTGGCGCGCATCCACGATTTCATCCGGGCCTTGCCGCAAGGCTACGAAACGACCGTGGGCGAGCGCGGCCTGAAGCTTTCCGGTGGCGAGAAGCAGCGCGTCGCGATTGCGCGCACCATCCTCAAGAACCCGCGGATCCTGCTGTTCGACGAGGCGACCAGTGCGCTCGACACCCGCACCGAGCAGGAGATCCAGCGATCGCTCGAGGAGGTCAGCCGGGGCAGGACGACGGTCGTGATCGCCCACCGCCTGTCGACCATCATCAATTCCGACGAGATCGTGGTCCTCGATCGCGGCCGTGTGGCCGAGCGCGGCCGGCATGGCGAACTGCTGGCGCGCGGCGGTCTCTACGCCGATATGTGGCGTCGCCAGCAGGAAGCCGCCGCCGAGGCCGAGCGGCATGTCGAGGAGCCGCCGTCGCTGCGGTCGGAAGGCCATCTGCGTGTCGCCGACTAGCGCCGGCGCCGCCGGGTCCTGGCGCTCCCTTCTTCCCGTCTTCGCCGCCTGTGCCGCCATCGGTCTGCAGGCTGGCGTCGCGCTGCCGCTCATCCCGCTCGCCCTCGAGAAGCAGGGCGTCCACAAGCTCACCATTGGCATCATCACCGCCGCCTGGGCGGTGGGGATGCTGGTGACGGCGCCGTACATCCCGCGTCTTGCCGCCAGGCTGGGCGCTGTACCGTTCATCCTTATTTCCGTCGTGGCGGGGTCGGCGATCACCGTGGCCTATACGCTGACCGGCAGTCCTGCCGTCTGGTTCGTCCTGACGCTGTTGCACGGCGCGGTCGGCGGTGTGCCGTGGGTGGTGAGCGAGATCTGGATGAACGTCGTCGTCGAGGAGAGGCGGCGCGGCCGGGTGATGGGCGTCTACGCCACCATGGTTGCGCTGGGGATGGCGCTGGGACCGCTCGTGCTGCAGGTGGTCGGCGTCTACGGGCCCTTGCCGTTCGTCACCTGCGCCGTGCTCGCGCTCTGTGTCGCGCTTCCCCTGCTTCCCTATTGGAAGACCGCACCCGCGATCGAGCATACCGAGGACAGCGGCTACCTGATCGTCGTCGCCATGGCGCCGCTCGCGATGCTGGCAGCCTTCTCCTGCGGGCTGGGCGAGCAGGTCGCCTTCAGCTTCCTGCCGGTCTACGCGGTGGGCGCCGGCGTCTCGCCGGAGACCGGCGCGCTCTGGCTGTCGGCCTTCGTCGCCGGAAACGTCATCCTGCAATGGCCAATCGGATGGGCGGCCGACCATGCCGACCGTCGCCTCGTGCTCGCCGGCTGCGCCCTGGCGAGCGCCACCCTCGTGCTGCTGTTGCCGGTGGTTTCGGCGCAGTCGCCGGCGATCATCGCCGTGATCATGGTGTGGGGCGGCATCTCCTTCGCGATCTATCCGGTGGGCCTGGCGCTGCTCGGGCAGCGTTTCAGCGGCGGCGACATCGCCCGCGCCAACACCGCTTTCAGCATGATCTACATCGTGGGCGGCCTGGTCGGCCGGCCGATGGCGGGTGCGGCGATGGACGCGGTCGGCGATCCCGGCCTCGGCTGGAGCCTGGCCTTCTTCTACGGCATCGCGACTGTGGGCGCCTTGCTGGCCTTGCGCCGCCGCGGCTGATAATTCTCAAGCGATGAGCGATTCCCTGCTCAAGCCGCTGCTGGCCGGCGATCGACGCGCCCTTGCACAGGCCATCACCCTGATCGAATCGACGCGCAGCGATCATCGCGAGCGCGCCGACGCGCTGCTGGCCTCGGTGCTTCCCCATACCGGCAGGTCGGTGCGGCTCGGCATCACCGGCGTGCCGGGTGTCGGCAAGTCGACGCTGATCGAGCGGTTCGGGCTGTCGCTGATCGAGAAGGGCCGCTCGCTCGCCGTGCTGGCCATCGATCCCTCGTCGAAGCGCGGCGGCGGCTCTATCCTGGGCGACAAGACGCGCATGGAGGAGCTGTCGCGCCGGCATGCCGCTTTCATCCGTCCGTCGCCTGCCGGCACGACCTTGGGCGGCGTGGCGAGGCGCACGCGCGAGGCGATGCTGCTCGTCGAGGCGGCGGGCTTCGACACGGTGCTGGTCGAGACGGTAGGCGTCGGACAATCGGAGACGGCCGTCGCCGACATGGTCGACATGTTCATCGTCTTGCTGCTGCCCGCCGGCGGCGACGACCTGCAGGGCATCAAGCGCGGCGTGATCGAGCTCGCCGACCTGATCGTGGTCAACAAGGCCGACGGCGACCTCAAGGCGACGGCCCGGCGCTCGGCCGCCGACTATCAGCACGCGCTGCGCATGTTGCGCTCGCCGACCGCCGGCTGGACGCCCGAGGTGACCACCTGCTCGGCCCAGACTGGGGAGGGGGTGCTCGAGATCTGGGACGTGGTCGAGCGCTTCAACAAGGCGGTCGGGGAGAAGGGCATCGCCCGGCGCCGGGCCGAGCAGGCCCGGACCTGGATGTGGAACGAGGTCGGCGAGACCCTGTTGGTGGAGCTGAAGAAGCATCCGGAGGTGCGCAAGCTGGTGGGCGGGCTGGAGCGCGAGGTCGAGGCCGGCAAGGCGACCCCGGCGGCGGCGGCCCGTCGTATGCTAGAATCCTTCCATGGCCGCTAAGTCCTTTCTCAAGCGTGCCCGTCGCGCCGCCACGGCCCGGCAGGAGCCGTTCTGGAAGCGCAAGACGCTGGCCCAGATGACCAAGCAGGAGTGGGAATCGCTCTGCGACGGCTGCGGCATGTGCTGCGTCAACAAGCTGGAATACGAGGGGACGGGGGAGCTGGCCCAGACCGACACCTGCTGCAAGCTCCTGGATCCCAAGACGGCGCGCTGCCGGGATTACAAGAATCGCAAGAAAATCGTGCCGGACTGCATCCAGCTCACCCCAAAGGTAGTAGCCAGGATGGATTGGCTCCCCAAGACCTGCGGCTACCGGCTGGTCCATTTCAAGCAGGACCTCTACTGGTGGCACCCTCTGATCTCGGGGGACCCGGAAACCGTGCACCAGGCGGGAATCTCGGCCAAGGGGCGGGTAATTCCGGAGGATCAGGTCGAGGATATCAGCGAAAGAGTGGTGGACTGGTTCGCGTAACCGCGAACTGGTTCGCTTGACGGCCTCCCGTCCGGCCCGTAAAAAGCCCGCCTTCCCGCCCTCCGGCGGGATCGTTTTTTAGCGGATTACGTCATGCCCCGTCGTTGCGCCCTTTCGGGCAAGTCCGTCCAGTACGGCAACAATGTGAGCCACGCGAACAACAAGTCGAAGCGTCGGTTCATGTCCAACCTGCAGGTCGCCTCGGTCCTGTCCGATGCGCTGGGCCACACCGTGCGCCTGCGCCTGACGCCGCGCGGCATCAAGACGATCGAGCACAATGGCGGCATCGACGCCTATCTGCTCGGCACCAACGACAGCAAGCTGAGCCCGGAGATGACGGTCCTGAAGCGCCGCGTCGTTTCGGCCAAGGCCAAGAAGGACGCGAAGAAGGCGGCCTAGTCGCCCGTCGTCCCGAATAGGCGGCGAGGCAAGCTCGCCGTACGAAGCCCCCGGTCCAAGCCGGGGGCTTTCTTATTTGGCCAGCTCGAACAGCATCAGGATGTTGCGCTGGAGCGGATTGAAGTTGTCGTCCGAGATCAGCCAGAGCAGCGTCTCACCGGCTGCACCGCGGGTCGCCGCCAACCCCTCCAGATTGTCGACCGCATAGGGCGAGGCAAGCCGCGCCAGTTCCTCCGGTCGCACCGTTCCGCCGGGCAGAAGCTGGGCCGCGTCGAAGCGCATCACGCGGCAGCGCACGCCGCGCACCACCTCGAAGGCGCGTTCGATCGTGGCGAAGGATCCGTCCGGTAGTACGGCGATCGTGGTCGGCTGGAAGTCAGGGATCGTCGCGTAGGCGAACGAGCTCCAGGTGTAGCGTCCGCCCGCGGCCGGCTTGCCGATCCAGCCCGTCACCGTTCCAGGCGTCTGGCTGTATTCCTCGCTGATGGCGATCACGGTGCCGTCGGGCAATGCCGTCAGGGCCTCGATGCCGCCGTTCTTGGGCTGCAGCCCGATCTCGCGCGGGCCCTCGATCGGCAGCGGCGTCGCCGTCAGCGAGGGGTAACGCCACAGCCGGTGGCGGCGCTCCAGCGCGATCAGCCAAGAACCATCTGGCAGACGCGCCAGCCCCTCGGCGTCGGCCTCGGCCTTACTCTCGATCGGCTTGCCGTCGAGCCCGCGGAGCTGTCCCATCTTGGTGTCGCCGAGCCCGGCGAGATTGCCCTTGGCATCGTACTGGACGGTGGCCGTCAGCCAGCCGCCTTCGTCGGAGACCGAGGTCAGGTTACGGCCGTCGGGAGAGACGTGCAGGTCTGACCAGCCGCCGAAATTGCGCGAGCTCGCGCGCATCTCGATGCCGCCGCGCCAGATCAGGCGGCCGACGCGCGTGGCGGCGGGCTCGTCGATCTTGAGCGTGAGTGCGGAGCTCTTGATCTCGACAGGCTGCTCCTGCGCACCAGCAGGAGGCGGGGTTACGCTCGCGCAGGCCGCGACGAGCAGGCAGAGCGCAAGAAGGAAGCGGCTCGCCACCGGTCAGGCGGCGCGCTTGCCGGATTTGCCGCCGGTCTTGCCGGCCGGGACCTTACCGCCCGCCCCGCCCCGCTTGCCGCGCGCGGCGCGCACGTCCTTCGTGTCTTCTTCGTCGAACAGCGAGGCGAGCTGCTCCATCATCGTGCCGCCGAGCTGGTCGGCGTCGACGATTGTGACGGCGCGGCGGTAATAGCGCGTGACGTCGTGGCCGATGCCGATGGCGATCAGCTCGACCGGAGAGCGCGTCTCGATCCAGTCGATGACGTCCCGCAGGTGGCGCTCCAGGTAGTTGCCGGGATTGACCGACAGCGTCGAGTCGTCGACCGGCGCGCCGTCGGAGATCACCATCATGATCTTGCGCTCTTCCGTCCGCGGCAGCAGGCGGTTGTGCGCCCACAGCAGCGCCTCGCCGTCGATGTTCTCCTTGAGGATGCCCTCGCGCAGCATCAGGCCGAGATTCTTGCGGGCGCGGCGCCACGGGGCGTCGGCC
>CAYRBQ010000329.1:0-5072 GCA_964422305.1 uncultured Reyranella sp.
GGCCGTTGAGGACGGAGCGGTTTCCCTTCTTGTCGGCGCGCGTTGTCATGCCGTTGGCGTCGGAGCCGGCGTCGGGCTCGGTGATGCAGATCGCGGGCTTGTCGCCCGACAGCACCATGTCGGCCGCCATCTTCTTCTGCTCGTCCGAGCCGTAGGCCATGACGGCGCTGATCGCACCCATGTTGGTCTCGACGGCGATACGGCCGGTGACCGAGCAGGCCGCCGACAGCGCCTCGATGGTCACGACGGCATCGAGCCAGTTCCTGCCTTGGCCGCCATACTGCGTGGGGATCGTCATGCCGAGCAATTTCTCCTGCTTCAGGAGCTCGACATTGTCCCAGGGGTACTGCTCGGTGCGGTCGACCTCGGCGGCACGCTTCGCCACGGGCCCGGCCGCGAGCTCGCGGACGCGGGCCTGGAGCTTCACCTGGTCGGCGGACAATGCGGACGCGTTCATGACGGAAGACCTCGTTGCAGGTGATCGATGCTGAAGATGGCGACGGGCTCGCTGCGGCCACGCACGGCGACGCTGCCCAGCGGATTGAAGGCGAAGGCGCCGTTGCACTGCGCGCAGGTGCTCTCGGAGACGAGAATGCTCGTGCCGTGATGCTTGTTCAACTCCTCGAGCCGTGCGGCGAGGTTCACCGTATCGCCCAGCAGGGTGAAGCTCATGCGCTGGCCGGCGCCGACCGAGCCGCCGATGACGCCGCCGGTCGAGATGCCGATGCGGGTGGCGAAGGCCATGCCGACATCGCCGAAGGTGCGGCTGCCGATGGCACGCTGGATGTCGAGCGCGGCACGCACTGCGGCCGTGGCGTGGTCCTCGCAGGCCAGCGGCATGTTGAAGGAGGCGAACAGGCCGTCGCCGATGAAGGTGTTCACGACGCCGCCATGGGCGCGGATCGGCGCCAGCACGGTCTCGAGATATTCGTTCAGCGCCGTCACGAGCTGGTCGGGAGGCAGCACCTCGGCGATGGTGGTGAAGCCCGCGATGTCGGTGAACAGGATCGTGGCTTCGCGCATCTCGCCGGACAGCACACCCGCGCCCTCGCGGCGCAGGATGGTCGCGGCCACGGTCTCGTCGACGTAGCGGCCGAACGTCTCGCGGATGCGCTCCCGCTCGCGCAGGCCCTCGATCATGTTGTTGAACTGGCCGGTCAGCTCGCCGACCTCGTCGTTCGAGGTGACGGCAATACGCTGGCTGAGGTCGCCGCTCGCCACCTTCTTCATGGCGTTCGACAGGCGGCGCACGGGCCGCAGCAGGGAGCGGCTGATGTAGTACGCCGTCATGGCCACGCCGACGACCGCGGAGGAAACGTCGACCAGGATCTCCATCTGCTGGCGGTCGCCCTGGTAGGAGAAGAGGTCGACGACGATCGCGGCGAGCGGGCCGATGGAGATGACGACCAGTGCGACCCACAGCTTGGTCGAGTAGCGCCCGAAGAACAGGTCGAGATTCTGTCCGTAGCGCTCGAAGATGAAGTCGCAGAGCCCGGCGAGGTAATCGCTGACGACGAAGTAGGTGTAGGTGAAGTAGAAGATCGTCAGTACGACGCAGACGGTGACGAAGTCGGCGATTGTCGGGATCGGCAGGGCGACGCGGTCGCCTGCCCACCAGGGCGTCGACAGCCGGAACGCCGTCACCAGGAAGGCCAGAAGAAACACGCGCTGCGCCGTCAGCAGGGGGAGCTGGGTGAGGCGGCGCTGTACGTCCTCGAAGGCGATCTCGCCGTCGAGATAGCGCTGCACCGGCCGGAAGAGCCCGCGGGCGGCCAGCCAGTTCACGCCGAGCAGCAGCACGATGCCGATCCCCGCCGTGCGCCAGAGGTTCATCCACGTACCCGCCACCGCGGTGAAGATCAGCGTGATGCTGAGGTCGAGGACGAAGACGGACGTCGCCATGACGAGATAGCGGCGGCGGATCGCGGCGATCTCCGCCGGTGTGGCGCGCGCGAGGGCAGAGGCGATGTCCGTCATGCCGGACCGATTCGATAGACGACGACGTTGCCCTGGTGGCCGCGCACGTCGGACTCACCCAGGCATTCGCTGGAGTCGATCGCGCCGGCAGCCATCACGGTGCTCTCGGCCGCCAGGATGCGCGTGCCGAATTTCTTGTTGAGCTGCTCCAGTCGCGACGCGACGTTCACGGCGTCGCCGAGCAGCGTGTAGCTCAGCCGGTTGTCGGTGCCGATGGTGACGCCGATCACCGGTCCGGTGTTGAGCCCGATGCGCGTGTTCAGCGTCACGCCGCCGGCGAACTCGGCCGAGGCGAGGGCCTTCTGGATCTCGAGGGCGGCGCAGATGGCCGCCGCAGCGTGATTCTCGAGCGGCAGCGGCAGATTGAAGCTCGCGAACAGCCCGTCGCCGATGAAGTTGTTCACCACCCCGCCGTGGCGCTGGATGACCGGGACGACGATGCGCAGATAGGCGTTGAGGCCCGCCGCGACCTCGGTCGGCGTGGCGCGCTCCGACAGGCCGGTGAAGCCCTGGATGTCGGTGAACATCAGCGTGGCTTCGGCGGTCGTATCGACGGCGTGGCCGCTGCGTCCTCGATTGCCCAGGATCGACGAGGCGACGCTCTCGCTCACGTACTTGCCGAACGTGTCGCGCAGATATTCCCGCTCGGCGAGGCCCTCGACCATCCGGTTGAAGCGGCTGGCCGCATGACCGAGTTCGTCGTCGGACGTCACCGGCAGGCGCACCGTGTAGTCGTCCTCGGCCACCCGACGCAGGCCGCTGTCGAGACGGTCGATCGGGCGCGTCAAGGCGTGCGAGATCCAGTAGTAGATGAAGGCCGCGCCGGTCAGGGTGAGCGCGAAGTCGAGGGTGGCTTCGCGGATCAGGCGCTCGCCGGAGTAGCTCGCGATATCCGCCGCCAGCAACATCATGCCGGCAAACGACAGGAAGACCAGGGCGAGCGTCACCTTGTTGCGGAAGCGGCCCTTGAACGTCGAGAGATTGGCGCCATGGGCCTGGAACAGGTACTCGCACAGCCGGTCGAGATAGGCGTTGACCACGTAGTAGGCGAGCACGATGTTGAACAGGACGCCGACCGTCACCGACGTGATGGCATCGGGCAACGCAACGGGCTCGAGCAGCGCGCCGAAGGTGATGTCCAGTCGGTGCGAGAGCACGCGCAATCCGATCATCGGCGCATAGAGCAGTCCGATCAGGATCGCCGATCGGCGCGGCAGCCGTGCCAGGTCGGACTCGATCTGCACGAAGGGAATGTCGCCCGACAGAAAGCGGGCGATCGGCCGGATCAGCCACCAGGAGCCGATGCCCACGCCGCCGACGAGGAACGCCGTGGCGATCGCGACGGATGGCAGGAGCATCTCGGGCGACTTGTTCGTGACGGCATAGACGACGAGGGTGAGCGCATCGATGGCGAACGGGACGCCCATCGCCAGGTAGTACCGGCGCACGATACTGGCCGGCGACTCCAGAGACGCGGCGTCGGTCGTTGCGGTCATCCGCTCGGATATAGTGCGGATCGGGGCGGAGCGGAATGCCCCGCCCGCTGCACGGTCGGCTAGGCTGTCAGTTCACGCGCAGTGATGCGGTACTTGAATTTGTCCGGGTCGAGCGAATCGAGGAACCCCGCGCGGTTCTCGGCCTGCGGGTACATCAGGAAAGCGATGGCCGCCTCTTTCGAGCCCGGCAGCTTCACGTCGTGCGCGACGTTGTAGGCGAGCCAGTTGCCTTCCCAGGACCCGAACAGCGCGCGCCGCGCCGCCACGACCTTGGAATCGGTCATGGCGAGGTTGGTCGGCGGTTCCTCGAGCACGACCTTGCGCACGTCCGCCGGGTCGACCGGCGTCCAGCCCGAGCCTGCGAGCCAGACCTCGGCGCGGCAATGTTGCGCCTTTGACACGACCTCGGAGCCCGCACCCAGCGCCTTGAAGCCGAACTCCGACGGCGCGACACGGAGCCCGTACACGTCGCGCGCCGGCAGGCCGACCGAGCGGGCCGGCCCCACGAACAGCGCGTTCAGGTCGGCACACTTGCCGTTCAGGTTGCCCGTCCGGATCATCGTGGTGATGTCGCCGACGCCGCAGCCCAGCGTCCTGGCGTTGCGGAAGGTGTTCTCGACCACCCAGTCGTAGATCGCGCGTGCGCGGGCGACGTCGCCCTGCTTGCCGCGAATGATGCCTTCGGCCGTCTCCTTGACGAGGCCATCGGTCGGCAGCAGCTCGGTCGGCATGAGGTTCAGCCTGCGCTCGGCGTCGCCCAGCGGCGCGGCGTCGCCCCGGCCGGGCGTGACGGAGCGGTTCTGCGTCTGGACCTGCGCCACGACCTCGATCACCGGCGACTGCTGATCCGCCGGCCATTCGACACGCAGCATCTCCGCACCGTACTTCGGATCGCGATAGCGCTCGGCGAGACGTGCGTTGCCGGTCCAGGTGACGTTGCCGGGGCGCTGCCAGTCGGCGGCCTCGAAGGTCGGCAGCGGGATCCATGCCTTGCTGGCGCCGCCCGTCGGCTCGACTCGCGTCGTCAGGACGAAGCTGCGCCAGCCCTTCGGCACGGGCGCGTAGGCCGCCCCCTGTGCCGAGGCGAGACGTGGTGCGAAGCCGATTGCGCCGGCAGCGACGCCGGCCTTGAGCATGTCACGACGATTCATTGCAAGTTCTCCCCATGGCAAACACTGCCGGGGAGGGCGGTCATGCCCGACGCCGGGAACGACCAGGACCATCCCGGACCAACCCGCGTCGCACGCGACAGCGGCAAGTACCGGATGGCAGAGGATTGCAGGCGGCCTGTGGCGCCGTCAACGGCGTCACAGGCCGAGATAGGCCTGCCGCACGCGATCGTTACCGAGCAGCTCGGCGCCCGGCCCGTCGAGCTCGATGCGGCCGTTCTCGAGCACGTAGCCTCGGTGGGCGATCCTGAGGGACGCCATGACGTTCTGCTCGACCAGCAGGATGGTGAGCCCCTCCTCGTTCAGCCGGCGGACGATGCGGAAGACCTCCTGCACGATCGTCGGCGCGAGACCGAGCGAGGGCTCGTCGAACATGATGAGCCGTGGCTGGCCCATCAGGCAGCGGCCGATCGCCAGCATCTGCTGCTCG
>CAYRBQ010000330.1:0-5067 GCA_964422305.1 uncultured Reyranella sp.
CGAGCCGACCAACGACCTCGACGTCGACACGCTGCGCGCGCTCGAGGAAGGCCTCGCCGACTTCGCCGGCTGCGCCGTCATCATCTCCCACGATCGCTGGTTCCTCGACCGCATTGCCACCCACATGCTGGCCTTCGAGGGCGACAGCCACGTCGAGTGGTTCGAGGGCAATTACCAGGACTACGAGGCCGACAAGCACCGCCGCCTCGGCACCGACGCCGACCAGCCGCACCGCATCAAGTACAAGCCGCTGGTCCGGGGCTAGGCGCTACGGCTGATCCTTCCTGGCCACTTCGCGAGGATCAGCCGGCGAACGCCTTCGCGATCTCGCCGCGCATGGCGTCGGCGCCCTGGCGCGCGGCCTCGGCGGGCGGCCGCGCCCAGTGCACCGGGTTCGGCGCTTCGTAGCTCAGCCAGCCGGCGTAGCCCTTCTCCGCCAGCAGCCGCAGGAAACCGGTCCAGTCGGCCACGCCCTTGCCGGGCGGCAGGCGATCGACCGGCGGCGGGCCGTTGGGCGGCGCGTCGGGCACGTCGCTGAACTGCACGTAGAAGATCTCGGAATCCGGTATGCCGGCGAAGCCGGCGCCGGGCCGGCCGCCGCGCTGCAGATGATAGGTGTCGAGCAGCAGGCCAACGCTCTTCGATCCGGCTGCGCGTACCGCGTCGCGCACGATCTCGAGCGACTTCATCACCGGATGCATGAACTGGTACTCGACCGCGAGCTTCAGGCCGAACTCGCCCGCGATATCGCCGGCGCGCCGCATGTTGGCGATGGCATCATCGAGGCTGGCAGAGCCCGGCCCCATCGCGCTCATCAAGGTCGGGCAGCCCAGCGCCACCGCGGCCTGGCAGCTCTCGCGGAACACCGCGAACAGCCGCTCCTGCTCCTCGCCCTTCGACGAGAAGATCCAGCCCGCCTCGACGCCGACGCAGGCGACCGGCACGCGGCTCTTCTTCACCACATCGACGGCACCGGGGGTGCGGGTGAAGTCGATCCTCCGCAGCTCGACGGCGTCGCAGCCGCCTTCCTTCGCGGCCGCGAGCGCGGCCTCGAGAGGAGTCGTATCGACCGTCCAGGTGTGGAGCGCGATGCCGCGGAACTTGGCCGTCACGTTCCTCAGATCCGCTGGTCCATCGACAGGGCCGGTTCCGGCACGTCGACGCAGCCGATGATGCGCGCCGGCACGCCGGCCGCGGTGCAGCCGGCCGGCACGGGATCGAGCACGACGGAGCCCGCCGCGATCTTGGCGCAGGCGCCGATCTCGATATTGCCCAGCACCTTGGCGCCGGCGCCCAGCAGCACGCCGCGCCGCACCTTGGGGTGACGGTCGCCGCGCTCCTTGCCCGTGCCGCCGAGCGTCACGCCGTGCAGCATCGAGACGCCGTCCTCCACGACGGCGGTCTCGCCGATCACCACGCCGGTGCCGTGGTCGATGAAGATGCCCTTGCCGATCACAGCGCCGGGATGGATGTCGAGGCCGAACAGCGCCGAGGCGCGGCTCTGCAGGAAGTGCGCGAGCGAGGGGCGGCCCTGCTGCCAGAGCCAGTGCGCGGCGCGATAGGTCTGCAGCGCGTGGTAGCCCTTGAACCACAGCAGCGGGTCGAGATGCGAGGTGCAGGCCGGATCGCGCTCGGCGACGGCCACGATGTCGGCGCGCGCGGCCAGCGCGATCGAGGGATCGGCGCCCAGCGCCTCGTCGAAGATCTGGCGGATCAGCGCGGCCGGCACCTCGGTCGTGCCGGCGAGCCGGGCGAGGTGATAGCTCAGCGCGCTCTCGAACCTGGGCTGGCTGAGGATGGTGGCGTGCAAGGTGCCGGCCAGCACCGGCTCGGCGGCCGCCGCGGCCTGGGCCGCCTCACGAATCCGGTCCCAGACCGGATCGACCGACCTCAGGTCGGCCGCGACCTGGTTCTTGGCAGTTGCGCTGTCCATGGCGCTCTCCTTCGCTCCGCCTTCGTCCCCTGCGACGCCCGCGATGCGATCGACACGCCTCCCGGCCGGGAGACTACGTCGAACGCCTTCAGCGTGCAATTCGCGACCTCACTGGGTGGCGGCCCGTTTCTCCATCTCGGCGATAAGGGCATCGACCTTGCCGCCGTTGTTCTGGATGTAGGAATTGAAATCGGAACGTCTAGTCATGACCATGCTGACGCCCTCGACCTTCACGTCCGTGATCTTGTCGTGGCGCACTTCCCATTCGAGCTTGATCGGCTGGCCGGTCGTCTGGTTGAGGCGGCTGTCGACCACGGTGACGCCGTTGGCCCGGTTGGAGATCTTGCCGATCGTCAGCGTCTGGCCGGCATACTGGCCGAAGCGCTCGCTGTAGGCGCGGGCCTCGGCGGTGGCGACGGCGGCCAGGAAGCGCTGGCGCTGCTCCTCGCTCGCCTGGTTCCAGTGGGTGCCCAGTGCCGAGCGGCCCATATAGGGCAAGTCGAACTTGGTCTGCAGCACCTGCAGCACCGCGGCCTGCCGCGCCGCGCCGGTCTTGGTCTTCACGATGTCGATCACCTGGGCGGCGGTGTCCTCGACGAGCTTGGCGGGATCCTGGGCCAGCGCCGGCAGCACGACCGAGGAGGCCGCGACGGCGGCGGCGAGACCGAACACGACACGACGAGAGGCGAGCAGCGGCACCGTGCGCTCCATGGAGGGGATTGAGGGGAAGTCTTCTAGCCCAGACGGACGGTCAACGCACCCCGGCAGGAGGCCGTTCCCGGACGACTCCGGCGGGCGGCTCTAACGGGCCAGGGCCAGCGTGTCGCGGCGCTCCAACTCGCCCTTGGTGTCGGTCTTCTCGCGCTTCTGGCGGATCAGCTCGGCGCGGTTCTGGGTATAGGCCGAACGCAGCGCCGCGTAGTAGTCGACGCTGTTCTTCTCGAGGTCGTCGAGCGCGAAGATGGTGCGCGAGCGGTAGTCGATGGCGTTCATGCCGTAGCGGCCGAGTTGATACCAGTCCCAGTCGACGGCGAGGTTGAACGTCAGGATCCGGAACGGATCGACGAGATAATCCATCATCAGGCCGGTGCCGTCGCGCGCGTTCGACGGACCGATCGCCGGCAGCATGAGATAGAAGCCGCCATTCTCCGGCTCGACTCCGGCGCGCATGCCGATGGTCTTGCCGAAATCCTCCTTGGTGCGCTCGAGCCCGAGGCTCGTGGCCACGTCGAAGATTCCGGCCAGGCCGATCGTCGAATTGACGAGGAAGCGCGCCATGGTCGTGGCGGCGCGGTTGGGATCGCCCTGGAAGACCTCGTTGATGGCCGTCACCGGCTCGCCGAGATTGTCGAGCACGTTGCGCACGCCGGTCTGGGCGCGCTCGGGCAGCAGGTCGCGGTACATCACGGCGAGCGGCCGGAGCGCGATGATGTCGACAGCGCGGTTGATCGAGAAGATGAAGCGGTTGGGTGTCTCGATGGGATCCCACACCTCGGCCGCGCCGGTGTCCCCGGTCGCGCAGCCGCCCAGCACCGTACCGGCGAGGGCTACAGCAACCATCGACCGGCGGAAGCTGGCAGCAATGGCTCTCGTCACACCGTCGATCATGAACGCAAACCCTGATCCCCATCCTCGCCGACCCGGCTTCTCCGGGCCAAAAGGCGCGAGCGGCGTTGGGTCGCCGCATTCGCCCAGAGTGTTGCACACGATTGCTGCACTTTGAAGTGCACTGGCAAAAACACCTGTACTTGTGGCCGCTTAGCCACAAGTTTCCAGCTCACAGAGCCTATTGCATACATAAAGATATGCTTATATCATTCTTCTCATGGATCATCTCTTGACCCTCCTTCGTGCGGCCGCCGAAGACACGCGGCTGCGCATCCTGGCGCTGGCGGCCCGCGAGGACCTGACCGTCAGCGACTATGTGCATGTGCTGGGTCAGAGCCAGCCGCGCGTCTCGCGCCATCTGAAATTGCTGGTCGAAGCGGGCCTCCTGGAGCGCTTCCGCGAAGCCCAGTTCACGCGCTTCCGGCTCACCACCGGTGGCGAGGATGCCGCCCTGGTGCGCGAGTTCGTGCGCCGCCTCGATCCCAAGCATGCGCGCATCGCCGCCGACCGGGCCCGCCTCGACGCCCTGCAGCAGCGCCGTCAGACCGCGGCGGTGCGCTTCTTCCGTGACAACGCCCAGCGCTGGGACGAGCTCAGGGCGCTGCACGTCGCCGACCGCGAGATCGAGCGCGCCCTTGCACACCATCTGCCGTTGGGCGCGCGCCGGCTGCTCGACATCGGCACCGGCACCGGCCGGCTGCTCGAGGTGCTGGCGCCCAAGGTCGAGCAGGCGGTCGGCGTCGACCAGAGCCGCGAGATGCTGGCGCTGGCCCGCGCCAACCTCGCGCGCGCCGGCATCGACAATGCCGACATCCGCCAGGGCGACATGTATGCGCTCCCCTTCGAGGCCGACAGCTTCGACGTCGTCACCATCCACCACGTGCTGCACTACGCCGATGATCCCGCCGCCGCCCTCTCGGAGGCCGCACGCGTGGTGAAGCCGGGCGGCACCGTGCTGGTCGTCGACTTCTCGCCGCACGATCTCGTCGAGCTGAAGCGCGAGCATGCCCATGTCCATCTGGGCTTCGCCGACAACCAGGTGCAAGGCTGGCTGCGCAGCGCCGGGCTCAATCCGCTCGAGCCCCTCCATTTCCCCGGCCGTCGGCTGATGACCGGCATCTGGCGCGGAGAGCGGGAGCGCGCCCAGCGCCCCGCCCCCACGGCGACGCTGACACAAGGAGCAGCAAGGTGAGCACGTCTGAATTCCCTGCGCGCAAGGCGCAAGGGCTGAGGGTCTCTTTCGAATTCTCGCCACCCCGGACCGAGGCGGCCGAACGCACCCTGTGGGAAACCATCACCCGCCTGACGCCGCTGCAGCCGACGTTCTTTTCCGTCACCTACGGTGCCGGCGGCTCGACCCGCCAGCGCACCCACGAGACCGTGACGCGCCTCAAGAAGGAAACCGGCATCGACGCTGCCGCCCACCTCACCTGCGTGGCCGCCACGAGAGGCGAGATCGACGACGTCGCGCGTGCCTACTGGGACGCCGGCATTCGCCACATCGTGGCGCTGCGCGGCGATCCTCC
>CAYRBQ010000331.1:0-1912 GCA_964422305.1 uncultured Reyranella sp.
TGGTGTGGCTCGGCTTCGGCTGGTGGTCGCTGGGGACCGCGGTGCATTGGGCGAGCGCTGCCCTGGCGCGTAGTCCGGGACGGGTGCCCGTGGCTCGTCATCGGGCAAGAGACTTCAGTATCGTCGCACCGATGGCGGGCGCCGAGGATGCGACCCCGGACTATGTCGGGGCATTGCGGACGTTGGCCGAGGCCGGCGCCGAGGTGCTGATCTGCGTGGCCGACGCCGACGATGGCGCGGTGGCGCCCGTCAGGGCGCTGTGGCGCGATGCGCCGATCCTGGTCGGCAGCGACACCACGTTCAATCCCAAGATGAACAATGTCCGCAAAGGGTTCGAGTCCGCCAGCCGCGAGGTCGTGGCTCTGTGCGATGCGGGCATCGTTCTCGATCTCGACCAGCTTTGCCGTGCCGCGGCCGGGCTCTCGGACGAAGTCGGCCTCGTCCTGGCACTGAAGGCGGGCGAGGGGCCGCTGAACTTCGCCGCCGAGATCGAGCGGGCCTACATCAACGGCCACCAGGCGCGCTTCCTCTTCGCCGCGGACCGGCTCGGCCTCGCCGTGGCATCGGGCGGCATCACGCTCCTCACGAATACGACCCTGCAGCGAATCGGAAACTGGCGCGGCTTCAATCGCTGGATTGCCGACGACTATTCCGTCGTCCGCTCCGTGCGCGAGCTCGGCATGACGACGCGGCTCGGTGCCACCATGCCGCGCCTGCCGCTCGGCCGCCGTCGCTGGGAAACGGTGTGGCGTCGTCAAGTGCGATGGGCGCGCACCAGATTGCGTCTGCCGGTATGGCCGCTCGTCCTGTGGGAGCCTGTCATCGGCCTGGCCGCGACGGGCGCAGCGGGGGCGATGGCGTTGGCGATGGCCGGCGTAGGTGCCGCAGCGATCATTGCGGCGGTCGTCGGCCACACAATCGCCTGGGTTGCCGTGGAGAAATGGTTCATGGCAGGTCGAGGATTGTCTTTCGGAGCGGGAGCGGCGTGTGCGGCGCTGGTCCGCGAGGCGCTTGTGCCGGTCCTGATCGTGAGTGCGTTCGCAAGCCGCAGCATCTACTGGCGGGGCACCGACCTCGGCGGCCAGTGGCGCGACCACAGCAACACCGCTTCGGGAAAGTCGGCGTGAGCGGCGAGGTATCCGGCCGGCCGGTATCCACGGTCATGCTGCCGACCCACGTCGATTCGGCTACCGCGGCCTCGGTCGAGACAATGCTCGTGTCGGCGTTGCGGCCGGACGCTTCGATCATTGTCGATGGCAGCGAGGTCATCTACATGAGCGCAGCGGGCGTGCGAACTCTCGCAACGGTGCTGCACCGGGCGGCGGAGCTGGGTACGCGGATCGTCTTCTGTCGCTTCAGCGGTCCAGCGGCGGATTGCCTCTTGGTCAGCGGCTTTTCCGAGCTTTTCGATGTCGCCGAAAACGTCGCGGCGGCGATGGACAGGCTGGAGGCCCAGGGGGCGGATGGGGCGGCGGGGCGCTTGCACCCACGCGTCGCCGCGGGTTAATTACAGGCCGCGCTGAGGCAGGACCAATGGGATGGGATGTGGCGCGGCGCGAAGCGTGGCGACCGTTCCGGACGGAGATCGGGATTTGACAATTTGGAGCTGGCTGCGCGCAGTCGCGCGACCTACCGCCATTGTCCTTGGCCTGGGTGTCGGCGTCGCGGCATGCACGGCGTTGCCCGGTGACGGCCCGTGGATGGGCGGCGCTGGAGGGACGACCACCGAGGCGCTGCCTTTCGACGTGATCGATCTCACGCCGACCACGATCGCCAACTACCGCCAGGCGCCGGTCGTGGACCGCGTCTCGACCGTCTCCAATCTTTCGGCCGGCGGGCGCGTCGCCGTGGCGCCGGGCGACGTGATCAAGGTACGCATCTTCGAACCCTACGAAGGCAGCATCTTCCCGAC
>CAYRBQ010000331.1:2012-5063 GCA_964422305.1 uncultured Reyranella sp.
CAGTATTCCGACTTGCTGGCGGGTGGCGACATCCCGCTGCAGAAGAACGACGAGATCATCGTTCGCCCCAACGCCCGGATGTTCACTGTTCTTGGGGCGGTCGTAAAGGCCGGCAACATCGAGATGCCCAAGCACACCGTTAGTCTTCTAGAGGCGATGGGAATGGTGGGTGGACTGAACGATCAACGCGCCAACAAAACGGGCGTTTACGTGTTCAGAATGGGGGATTTGCAGAACAATCCGACGGCCCGGGCCCGGGTTTTTCGACTGGACCTGTACCAGCCTGTCTCTATTTTCATTGCCCAGCAGTTTCCGGTCCTGCCGAAGGATGTCGTCTATATCACCAATGCGCCGCTCTACGAGTACGACAAGGTCCTGACGTCGATCTACCGGACGTTCTCGATCGTAGGTGTCATGCGCGGCACGGTGATTCCGGCGACGACATTCTGACCCAGGAGCAGCATTCCCAGGCTTTTTTTGGTACAATTCCGTATGGCGCAGGCGAGAAAGTTCACTTGGGGCGCCGCAGGGCTGGCCGCGTTGATCGTCATCGCTGCCTTGGCTCTGTGGATGGCCCCCTCCCGGCAGACCAGCAGTGCCCAGGACGGTCCGCGTCCGGCCGCGCCATTGATCTCGCGTGGCTATACCGATGCGCCTTCGGGGACGGCGGTGATCGCGGGCGACCCGGCTGGCGGAGGCGTGCTGATCGAGCTTCGGATCACTGACGGGCAGCGCGTTAAGAAGGACGAGATCATCGCCGTCCTTTCGAACTACCCCAAGGCCGATATCACGGTTCGTACCACCGAGGCGGAACTCGCCAAGACCAGGCAGCAGCGCGAAGCCATGGTGAGCGGATACCGCACCGCCGAGATCGCCATGCAGGAAGTGGTGGTGAAGTCGGCGGCCGAGGAACTCAAGCTCAAGACCCTGGAGATGCAGCGCTCGGGCAAGCCGCCAGACCAGAAGCAGCTCGAGCTCAGCATCTCCCAGCAAAACCTCGAGCGTGAACAGGCCAAGCTCCGAGTGCAGCAGGAGACGCTGGAAACCGATCTCGCGCAGATCGATAGTGATCTTGCGATCATCGCCGCCAAGCTTGACAACGCACGCAACACCCGTGAGCAGGCGTTGGTCCGTTCTCCGCTCGACGGCGTGGTCATCCAGATCTACACGCGCCAGGGCGAGCGCGTCTCCCCAAGCGGCATCGCCAAGATCGTCGACCTCAGGCAACTTCGAGTGCTGGCCGATGTCGACGAGTTGCATGTTGGTCGCATCGTCGCCGGCGGCAAGGTCGAGGTGACATTCCGCGGCAGCCCGACCGTCTACAAGGGCACCATCGCGCGTGTGGCTCCCACGGTGAAGCGCATGCAGCGCATCGAGCCGGACGGCGGCTCATCGACCGACGCGCGCGTCGTGCAGGTCGAGATCCAGCTCGATGATCCGTCCAGCATGCCGCAGGTGCTGGGACGCGAGACGCGCGTCACCTTTCTCTAATGGCCTTCACCCTGCCAGCCCTGCCGGCGTTGCGGCCGCGGTTGCGGCGCTGGCTTTTGTGGCGACCCAACATCTCGTTGGCTCGGCTGAAGGCCGCGGCGCGCACGGCGACAGTCATGCCGCTCGGTGCCCAACAGCTCAAGCGTCAGCGCACCAGCACGCTGCTGTCACTCGCGGGGGTGACCGCGAGCCTGCTGGTCATCTTCGCCCAGCTCGGTATCGAGCGGGCAGTTTACGATTCAGCGATCCGTCTCCACCGGTCCGTGGTCGGCGACCTCGTGCTGGTTCCGTATGGCTTCAAGTCGCTGCAGCTTCATGCCGAGGTGCCCGTCGCGATGACGGACATCGTGTCGGCCAATCCGTCGGTCGCCGCCACGACGCCGCTCTGGTTCGGCGTCATGTCGATGAGCCACGCCGGCATGCCGACATCCCGCCGCATTGCCTGGTATGCCGTTGACGTGGAACGCCCGGCCATCGAGGTGCCCGGCCTGCGCGAAAACCTCTATCGGCTGCGCGAGGCGCGCCGAATGCTCTACGACCGCGATTCGCGGCCCTATTTCGGCGCGCTGGCGGAAGCCGTCGGTCCGGGCAAGCCGGAGTTCCAGGTTCTGGGACCACCGGACAACAGGGGATTGCTGCGCCAGCTCTTCGTCGTCGGCACCTTCGCGCTCGGCCCCAACGTGCTGAACGACGGTGCGGTCGTCATGTCGGAAGACACGATGGCCGAGGTGTTCGGCTCGTGGTGGTCCGATAGGCCGGCCTTCATCGGCATCCAGCTCGTCAAGGATGCCGACCGCGACACGGTGCGCCGGGAGATCAACCAGGCTCTGGCCGGACGCGGCGAGGTCATCACCATCCAGGACTTCGAGAAGCGCGAACGCGCCTACTGGTCGCGCGAGACCCCGGTCGGCTACATCACCGACCTCGGCTTCATCATGGGCGTGATGATCGGCATGGTGTTCATCTACTATGCCCAGTACCAGATCATCCGCTTCTACCTGCCCGAATACGCGATCCTGAAGAGCCTCGGCTACGACTGGTGGTTCTTCCTGTTCATGATCGGCCAGATCGGCGCGGCGATCATCACGCCGGCGTTCCTCGTCGCCTTCACGCTCGGCCGCTTCGTCTACGGGGCGACCGAGGCCGCCATGCATCTCGGCATGACCATGGGCCTGCGCGAGATGGTCGTGGCGCTGGTGGCTTGCGTGATCATGACGGTGGTGTCGAGCCTGTTCGCCATCCGTCGGCTGTGGAAGGTCGACCCCATCATGCTGTTCGAGTGACCATGTCCACCGATCCCCACGGATTCGGCCCGGCCGTCGTCGAGGCCGTCGACGTCCACCACCATTACGGCGAGGGCCCGCAGCGGGTCGACGTGCTGTTCGACATCAACATGCAGGTTCGCGAGGGTGAGCTGCTGATCGTCACCGGCCCGTCCGGCTCGGGCAAGACGACGCTGCTCACCATCCTCGGTACCATGCGCAAGCCCTCCGAGGGCAAGCTGCGGCTTCTGGGAACCGACATCGTCGGCTTGCACGGGCAGGAGCTCGACGTCTTGCG
>CAYRBQ010000332.1:0-5046 GCA_964422305.1 uncultured Reyranella sp.
CGGTTCGCGACCATCAGCGGGTGGTGATACGGCAGGCTGGTCACGCCCGATCCCAGCCTGATGTAGCGCGTGCGCTCGATGGCGGCGCCGATGAACACTTCCGGCGAGGCGATCGTTTCCCAGCCGGCGGAGTGATGCTCGCCGATCCACGCCTCGTCGTAGCCCAGCTCGTCGATCCACTCGATCAGCTCCATGTCGCGGGCCATGCCGAGCGTCGGGTTCTCGCCGAGGCGGTGGAACGGCGCCAGGAAGATGCCGAAGGTGAGGCCCTTGTGATTGCCGGTCTGTGCCATGGGAACTCCGCGAAATTCGGTATTGGACCGCCACCGTAGCACACGCCACGATGCATCGAGATGAGCGAAAACACAGAGCTGCCACTGTCGCGCTTCACGGTCGTCGAGGTGAACGACGCCGGCGTGCCGCAATGCCTGCGGCTCGCGACCTCGCTCGCGGGCAAGATCGCGGCCGATCTCGGCGCCACCGTCCTGAAGGTCGAGCCACCGGGCGGTGACCCGGTGCGCCGTGCCCCGCCGCTGCTGCCGCAGGGCGAAAGCGCGCTGTTCCAGTTCCTCAACACGTCGAAGCGTTCGCTGGTGCTCGATCTCGCGGATGCCCAGGGACGTGACGCCCTCGCCGTGCTCACGGGCAAGGCCGATGCCGTCCTGTTCGAGGAGCCGGCTTCCGTGGCAGCGATGCTGCGCAGCGTCCCCGCGACGCCGATCGAGATCGCGGCCTTCCCTATGGAGATGAATGCGGCCGCCCGCCCCGTCAGCGAGCTCGCGATCCAGGCGCTGGGCGGGCTGATGCACATGGTGGGCGAGCCCGAGCGCAAGCCGCTGAAGCTCGGCGGTCATCAGGCTTCATATGCGGCCGGCCTCACTGCCTTCACCGGCCTGGCTGCGGCGCTGGCCGCCCGCGATGCAGGCCGCACGCCGCTGTCGGTGCGCGTGTCGCTCGCCGAGGTGATGCAGTGGGTGAACTGGAAGGCGGCCTCCGGTGCCGAGGCCACCGGCACGTCGCCCGGCCGCGAAGGCAAGAACTCGGAGTTCCAGATCCTGCCCTGCCGCGACGGCCATGTCGCCGTCGTCTACACCGTGACCCAGTGGCCCGCGACGCGCGCCCTGATCGGCGATCCGCGCCTCGACGATCCGAAGTTCGCGACGCGCGCCGGACGGCGCCAGCGCATCGCCGAACTCTATGCGGCGCTGGCGCCGTGGTTCGCGAGCAAGACGCGCGAGGAGATCCAGAAGACCGCGCAGGCCAAGGGCGTGCCGTTCGGCCCGGTCTTCACGCCGCGCGAGCTGCTCGAGACCGAGCAGTATGTGGCGCGGAGCTTCCTCGCCGACATGAAGCATTCCACGCTCGGCACGCTGCGCCTGCCGCAACTGCCCGTGCAGTGGAACGGACGATCGTTCGCGCCGCGTCCTGCACCTGAATTGGCGGCGCCGGAGCTCGCGGCATGAGCGAGCGTCCCCTCGCCGGCATCCGAGTCCTCGACTTCGGCCTGCTGACCGCTGGCGCCAATACCTCGGCGATGCTGGCCGATCTCGGCGCCGACGTGATCAAGATCGAGTCCGGCGCCTACCTCGATCCCTTCCGCGTCGTCGGCAAGATGGACAATGACGAAGGCTGGTGGAACCGCTCGCCGCAGTTCCGCTTCACCAACCGCAACAAGCGCGGGCTGGCACTGAACCTCAAGGACCCCGAGGGCCAGAAGGTGATCCGCGAGCTGGCCGCCAAGTGCGACGTGGTCGTCGAGAATTTTCGCCGCGGCGTCCTCGATCGCGCGAAGCTGGGCTACAAGGACCTGAGCGCCATCAACCCACGGCTCGTGTTCGCCGCGATCTCGAGCCAGGGTGACACCGGCCCGGAGCGCATGAACGTCTCCTTCGGCAGCACGCTCGACGCGACGTCGGGCATCGCCTCGCTCACCGGCTACGCGGGCGAGGAGCCGCGCATCTCGGGCATGGACGTGAACTACCCCGACCAGATCGTGTCGCTGTTCGCCACCGGCATCGTGATCGCCGCGGTCATGGAGGCGCGACGCTCGGGCAAGGGCGCCTTCCTCGACTTCTCGCAGCGCGAGGTTGCGTCGTTCACCCTGGGCGAGGAGATTCTCGCGGCCTCGGCAGACCCGCAGCATCGGCTCGCGCCGCGCGGCAACGACGAGGCCGGCATCGCCCAGCAGGACGCCTATCGCTGCGCCGACGGGAAATGGCTCGCCGTGACCTTGCCGCAGGCCGATCCTTCGATGGCCGCCATTTGTGCCCGGCACGACCGCGACGCTGCCCTGAGGCAGCTCCTGAAGAAGGGCATCGCCGCCGCGCCTTGCCTCGACGGCAACGACCTGCTGCGAGACACCGCACTGCAGGGCGTCACCCTGATCCGCGACGAGCGCGGCCAGCTCGTGAAGGGCCTGCCCTATCGCCTCGATGGCCGGGGCATCACCATCGAACGCGTCGCGCCCGACCTCGGCCAGCATACCGACGCCGTGCTGCGCGAGTTGCTGGGCTATGACGAGGCCCGGCTGAAACAGTTGAAGGAGAGCGGCGTGACCTCGACCACGCCCACGATCGGAGACGTCTGACCATGCCGCGCGCCGAAGTTCACAGACTGATGGAGCGCATGGCGATCCCCGCCATCGCCGCGCCGATGTTCCTGGTGTCCAATCCAGCTCTCACGCTCGCCTGCTGCGGCGAGGGGATCATGGGCAGCTTCCCCGCGCACGGCACGCGCAGCCGCGAGGAGTTCCAGGGCTGGCTCGACGAGATGGTCGACGGCATGAAGCGGCTCGAAGACGCCGGCAGGAAGCCCGCGCCGTGGGCGGTGAACCTCGTCGTCCACGCCTCCAACCCACGCTATCCCGGCGACCTCGAGCTGGTCGAGAAGTACAAGGTGCCGGTCGTGCTCACATCGAAGGGCGCGCCGGGCGATGCGATCAAGCGCATCCACGGCTGGGGCGCCGTCGCGCTGCACGACATCGCCAACCGTCGCCACGCCGAGAAGGCGCTCGAAGCCGGCGTCGACGGCGTGATCGCGGTCGCGGGCGGTGCCGGCGGCCATACCGGCACGATCAATCCCTTCGCGCTGATGAACGAGGTGCGCCAGTTGGGCGACAGCTTCGCCGTGGTGCTGGCGGGCGGGCAGACGACCGGCCGCGACGTGCTGGCCGCCGAAGCGATGGGCGCCGACCTCGCCTATATCGGCACGCGCTTCATCGCCACGCGCGAGGCGATGGCAGCCCAGGCGCACAAGGACATGATCCTGAAGACGCGCGCCACCGACGTGTTCCTCACGGCCTCGATCGACGGCGCGCCGGCCAACTGGCTGACGCCCAGCCTGCTCGCCGCCGGCATCGACCTCGACGTGCTGCGCACGACGCTCCCCGGCAAGATCGTGGCGGCGCAGGAAAACAAGAAGCGCTGGAAGGACATCTACACGGCGGGCCATGGCGTCGGGAACATCGAGGACGTGCCGGACGCCGCCGATCTCTGCCGCAGACTGGTCGCCCAGTACAAGCAAGCGAAAGCGGACGTGGCCCGGCTGATCACCCCGCTGGCCTAGCGTGTCGATTTGGTCCAGAATGGATCAAATTGAACCGGAGTGAACCATGTCGGCCTTCACCGTGCGTTTGCCGGACGACGTCACCAAGAAGCTCGACGCTCTCGCGTCCAAGCTCGACAGGTCGCGCTCCTATGTTGCTGCGCAAGCCATCGGCGACTTCGTCGAACGCGAGGCTTGGCAGCTCGACGATATCGAGGCCGGTTTGCGTGAAGCCGAACGCGGCGATTTCGCGACCGATTCCGAAGTGGCGGCGACGATTGCCAGGTACACCAAGCGCAAGCGCCGACGGTGAGGCGTGCTGTCCGCTGGACCAGGCGAGCGCGTCGGCGCCTCGACGAGATCGGTGCGCGCATCGAGATGGACAATCCAGCCGCGGCCGCACGCACGGTCCGGGAGATAGCCCTCGGTGTCCACCGTCTAGGCGCCAATCCGGGACGTGGTCGCCCCGGCCGCATCCGAGGAACCCGTGAACTCGTCGTTGTCGGAACGCCCTACATCGTCGCCTACCGCGTTCACGCCGGCGACGTCGAAATCCTGACGATCCAGCATGGCGCTCAGCTCTGGCCTGACGCTCTCTAGTTCCGCACGATGACCGAGGTGGCATGGACTGAGACCGTTCCCCTGCTCTAGGCTCGCCGCCTGCATCGGAAGGGGAACGCGTGAAGACCAAGGCAGCAGTCTGCTTCGAGGCCGGCAAGAACCTCGAGATCGAGACCGTCGACCTCGAAGGGCCGAAGTTCGGCGAGGTGCTGGTCGAGATCAAGGCGTCGGGCGTCTGCCACACCGACGAGTTCACGCGCTCCGGCGGCGATCCCGAGGGACTGTTTCCCGTGATCTTCGGCCACGAGGGCGCGGGCGTGGTGGTCGATGTCGGGCCGGGCGTGATCTCGCTCAAGAAGGGCGACCACGTGATCCCGCTCTACACGCCGGAATGCCGTGCCTGCAAATCCTGCCTTTCCGGCAAGACCAATCTCTGCACCGCCATCCGCGGCACGCAGGGCCAGGGCGTGATGCCCGACGGCACGTCGCGCTTCTCGCTCAGGGGCAAGAAGATCCATCACTACATGGGCTGCTCGACCTTCGCGAACCACACGGTGCTGCCCGAGATCGCGCTGGCCAAGATCCGGCCCGACGCGCCGTTCGACAAGGTCTGCTACATCGGCTGCGGCGTGACCACCGGCGTGGGCGCGGTGCTGTTCACCGCCAAGGTGGAGGCCGGCGCCAACGTGGTGGTGTTCGGCCTGGGCGGCATCGGCCTGAACGTGATCCAGGCGGCGAAGATGGTGGGCGCCGACAAGATCATCGGCGTCGACATCAACCCCGGCCGCGAGGCCATGGCGCGCCGCTTCGGCATGACGCACTTCATCAACCCGAAAGAGGTGCCCAACGTGGTGGAGGCCATCCAGCAGCTGACCGACGGCGGCGCCGACTACAGCTTCGAGTGCATCGGCAACACCACCACGATGCGCCAGGCGCTGGAGT
>CAYRBQ010000333.1:0-5041 GCA_964422305.1 uncultured Reyranella sp.
GCTGATCATCCTGGCCAGCTTCATCCAGACGGGCTTCTGGGTGCTGCTCGGCATCATGCTGGTGTTTAGCTGGATGGCGCTGGTCGGGCTCGTCCGCGCCGAATTCCTGCGCGGGCGCAACTTCGACTATGTTCGGGCGGCCCGGGCGCTGGGTATGATGGATGTCCGCATCATGTTTCGGCACATCCTGCCCAATGCCATGACCGCCAGCCTGACCTTCCTGCCGTTCATCCTCGCCGGGTCGGTCACGACGCTGACATCGCTCGACTTCCTGGGCTTCGGCCTGCCGGTTGGATCGCCCTCGCTGGGCGAGCTGCTGCTGCAGGGCAAGAACAACCTCAACGCGCCGTGGCTCGCCTTCACCGGCTTCTTCATCATCGCGCTCATGCTCTCCCTGCTCGTCTTCATCGGCGAGGCCGTCCGCGACGCCTTCAATCCACGCAAGGTGATGGCGTGAGCGAGGCCTCGCTCCTCGAAGTCCAGAACCTGTCGGTGAACTTCGGTGCCGGCGCGGACCCGGTGCGCGCGGTTCGCGGGGTCAGCTTCACGATCGCCCGCGGCGAGACCGTCGCACTGGTCGGCGAATCGGGATCTGGCAAGTCGGTGACGGCACTGTCGGTGCTGCAGCTCCTGCCCTATCCCGCGGCCAGCCATCCATCCGGCAGCATCCGGTTCCAGGGCCAGGAGCTGGTCGGCGCCTCGACGCGCGACCTCCTGCAGGTCCGCGGCAACCGCATCTCGATGATCTTCCAGGAGCCGATGACCTCGCTCAACCCGCTGCATACGATCGAGCAGCAGGTGAACGAGGTGCTGATCCTTCACAAGCGCCTGTCGCGCGAGGCCGCACGCAAGCGCACGCTCGAGCTCCTCGAGCAGGTCGGCATCCCGGAGGCGGCGAAGCGTCTCGACGCCTATCCGCACCAGCTCTCGGGTGGCCAGCGGCAGCGCGTGATGATCGCCATGGCCCTTGCCAACGAGCCCGACCTGCTGATCGCCGACGAGCCCACGACGGCGCTCGACGTCACCATCCAGGCCCAGATCCTGAAGCTCCTGAAGAGCCTGCAGGCCAGGTACGGCATGGCGCTGCTGTTCATCACCCATGATCTCGGCATCGTGCGCAAGGTCGCCGACCGGGTCTGCGTCATGACCCAGGGGCGCATCGTCGAGCAGGGCCCGGTCGCCCAGGTGTTCGACAACCCGCAGCACAGCTACACGCAGCATCTCCTGTCGGCAGAGCCCAAGGGCCGGCCACCGCCCGCCGATCCGCAGGCGCCGGAGATCCTGCGGCTCGACGACCTCAAGGTGCATTTCCCGATCAAGCGCGGGGTGCTGCGGCGGACGGTCGGCTACGTGAAGGCGGTCGACGGTGTCAGCATTGCGCTGCGCGAGGGCCATACGATCGGCCTGGTAGGCGAATCCGGTTCCGGCAAGACGACCCTGGGGCTCGCCCTCCTCCGTCTCGAGCAGAGCCAGGGTGGCATCCGCTTCGACGGCCACGACCTGCAGGCGTTCGGCCAACGCGAGCTCAGGCCGCTCCGCCGGGAGATGCAGATCGTTTTCCAGGATCCGTTCAGCTCGCTCAGCCCCCGCATGTCGGTCGGCGAGATCGTGGGCGAAGGGCTCGAGGTTCACCGCATCGGTACGAAGGAGGAGCGGGCCGACCTGATCGACAAGGCCCTGCGCGAGGTCGGCCTCGATCCCGCGGCGCGCGACCGCTATCCCCACGAGTTCTCGGGCGGCCAGCGCCAGCGAATCGCCATCGCCCGCGCGCTGGTCCTGAAGCCCCGCCTGATCGTGCTCGACGAGCCGACCTCGGCCCTCGACATGAGCGTGCAGGCCCAGATCGTGGACCTGCTACGCGACCTGCAGCAACGCCACCGGCTGGCCTACCTGTTCATCAGCCACGACCTCAAGGTCGTCCGTGCGCTGGCGGACGAAGTCGTCGTGCTGCGCCACGGCAAGGTGGTGGAACGCGGGTCCGCAAGGCAGATCTTCGAGGCTCCGCAGGATCCCTATACGAGGGCCCTGATCGCTGCCGCCTTCAGCCTCGAAGCGGTCGGCACGGACAGCCGGGTCGTCGCCACCTGATTTATTTCACCCCGAGGGAAGGTTGACGTGGCTTGCGGCATGCGCGCCGCGAATTTAAGAAAAAGACCTGAAAAGGGAGGAGTTTCCATGGCCGGTCTTTGCCGTGGTCTGCTCGCCGCAGTCCTCGTCGTCGTCGCCCCTGCAGTTGCGATCGCGCAATCGAAGAGCCTGACCCTGGGTACTGCCTCGGTCGGCGGCACGTATTACGTGATAGGCGGCGCGATGGCGCAGCTCCTGAGCGACAGGGCCGGCCTCCATGTCACCACGCAACAGACGCAGGGTCCCAACCAGAACCTCATCATGATCGATGACGGCAAACTGCAGCTCGGCATGGTCACGATGGGTGTCGCCCTGCAGGCGCTGCAGGGATCCGCGCCGTGGACCAAGGGCAAGAAGTACGAAAGCATCCGCGCGCTGTTTCCGATGTACGACACGCCCATGCAGTGCGTGTCGCTGAAGAAGTCGGGCATCACCGGCTTCGCGCAGCTCGAGGGCAAGACCGTCGGGACCGGGCCCAAGGCCGGTACGGCGGGGACCTATTTCCCGCTGATCTTCGACGCGTTGGGCATGAAGGCGTCGTTCCGTAACGGCCAGAGCGGCGACCTCGGCAACCAGCTCAAGGATGGCCTGCTCGACGCCTTCTGCTTCGCCGCCGGCCTGCCGATCCCGATCTTCTCCGAGCTCGACGCCGACCAGCCGGTGGTTTTCTACACCTGGACGCCGGACGAACTGGCGAAAATTCGCAAGGCGCTGCCGGAGTTCTCCGAGTCGACCATACCCAAGGGCACCTACAGGCAGCAGACGGCCGACCAGAAGACGGTCGGCTTGTACAACTTCTCGATCGCCAACAAGGACATGCCGGACGCCACCGCCTACCTGATCACCAAGACGGTGCTGGAGAACAACGCCACAATGGTGAAGGCGCACGCCGCGGCGAAGGAGACGATCGCGGCCAATGCCAAGCGCAACACTTTCCTGCCGTTCCATCCCGGCGCGGTGCGCTACTACAAGGAAAAGGGAATCAAGCTCGACCCGGCGACGATCCCGAAGTAAGAGAGGGAATGGCCGGCGCTATCGCCTACATCAGCCGCGATACCGACGGCGTCCTCTGGAACAAGGTCCTCGAAGCGGGTCTCGGCCCGATTGATTTCCGCACCCTCGACAAGCTCGGCAACAAGGACGAGATCGAGGTCGCGCTGGCGTGGAAGCCGCCGCGCGGCCTGATCGCCTCCTTCCCAAACGTGAAGCTCATCGTCTCGCTCGGCATGGGCGTCGACCATCTGCTGGCCGACGACCAGCTCCCGGCCGGCGTGCCGATCGTGCGCATCATGGACGACGGCCTCGTCGGCCAGATGAGCGAGTACGCGATCTACTGGGCGCTCCGGCACCATCGCGACATCGACAAGTACGCCGCGAGCCAGAAGGCCAAGCGCTGGCAGCCGGAGGACTTCGTCGACACGATCCACCGCCGCATCGGCGTGCTGGGCCTGGGCACGATCGGCCAGGACACGGCCAGGAAGTTCGCCATGCTGGGCTTCCCGACGATGGGCTGGAGCCGCACGGCCAAGACCGTGCCGGGCGTCGAGACATTTCATGGGCCCGACGGGCTCGACCGGCTGCTGGCCAAGGCCGACATCCTGGTCAACGTCGTGCCGCTCACCCGCGACACCAAGGGCCTGCTCGACGCCAAGCTCTTCGCCAAGCTGCCGAAGGGCGCCTACGTGATCAACATGGGGCGCGGCGGGCACGTCGTCGACGAGGCGCTGCTGGCGGCGCTCGACTCCGGACATCTGAGCGGCGCGGCGCTCGACGTGTTCAACATCGAGCCGCTGCCGCAGGACCATCCCTACTGGACGCACCCCAAGGTGCAGGTGACGCCGCACATCGCGGGCGCCACCAACCCGCGCACCGCCTCGCCGGGCGTGATCGAGAACATCAAGCGGATCAAGGCGGGCAAGCCCCTGATCCACACGGTCGATCCCGTCTCCGGCTACTAGCCGAATCTGTCCTCGATCGTCCGGAAGATGGCGCGCGCGACCTGCGCCTCGCCGCCCTCGGGACGGCCGGGTCGGCTGGCATTGTTCCAGGCCATCATGTCGAAATGCGCCCACGGCACGTCGTCGGGCACGAACTCCTTGAGATAGAGCGCGGCGGTGATCGAGCCGCCGAAGGCGCCTGAAGACACGTTGTTGATGTCGGCCACCTTGCTGTCGAGCATGCGGCGGTAGCCCGCAAACAGCGGCATGCGCCACATCGGGTCGGTGACCTCGCGCCCCGCCGCGATCAGCGCCTCGGCGAGATCGTCGTCGTTGCAGAACAGCGCCGGCAGGTCCGGCCCCAGCGCCACGCGCGCCGCCCCGGTCAAGGTCGCGCAGTCGACCATCATCGCCGGCTTCTCCGACGCGCCCTCGTGCAGCGCGTCGCACAGGATCAGCCGGCCCTCGGCGTCGGTGTTGCCGATCTCGACGGTGATGCCCTTGCGCGTCGGCACCACGTCCATCGGCCGGAAGGCGTTGCCCGACACCGAGTTCTCGACGGCGGGCACCAGCACGCGCAGCCGCACCGGAAGCTTCGCGGCCATCACCATCGAGGCGACGGCGAGCACGGTCGCCGCACCGCCCATGTCCTTCTTCATCATCAGCATGCCGGTCGCCGGCTTGAGGTCGAGGCCGCCGGTGTCGAAGCACACGCCCTTGCCGACCAGCGTGACCTTGGGGTCGCGCTCGCTGCCCCAGGTGAGATCGATCAGCCGCGGCGCGCGCGTCGAGGCGCGGCCCACCGCATGCACCATCGGCCAGTTCTGCTTCAGGAGATCGTCGCCCACGATCACCTTCAGCTTCGCCTTGTGCTTCTTCGCGAGATCCTGCGCCGCCGCGGCGAGCTCGGCCGGCCCCATGTCGGCCGACGGCGTCGTGATCAGGTCGCGCGCCAGGGTGATGCCCTCGACGATCGC
>CAYRBQ010000334.1:0-5038 GCA_964422305.1 uncultured Reyranella sp.
GGCCGGAACGCGCATCGCCACGGCCTTCGGCGAGGAAGTGCGGCCGCTCGGCGCTTCCTTGCAGATCTGGCGCGTGCTGGCGGCGCTGCGCGAGCGCGACGGCCGGCGCATGGGCGATCTCGCACTCACGACCTCGATCGAGATGTCCACCCTGACCCGGCTGGTCGACGGCATGGAGAAGAAGGGCCTGGTGGCGCGCCGCCGTGACCCGGAAGACGCCCGCGTCGTCGTCCTGCACGCTGCGCCGGCGGGGCGGCGCCTCACGCAGCGGCTTCTGCCGATCGCCGAGCGTTATGAGAAGGTGGCCTTACGGGGGTTCGGCTCGAAGGAGGCCGAGCAGCTTAAGGCGGGCCTGCGTCGCCTCTACGCCAACATGGACGGGCTGGAGAGCCCCCAGAAAGCACGCGGTTGAATCCTTGGCGCGACTGGCCGATGGTAATTGCGAACGATTCTTGAAGGGAATTCTCGTCATGGCCCGCCTCAATTCGACGGCAGACCTCCGGCGCATCATCACGGAGCCGCGCCCCGCGACGCGCACCAAGATCCTCGACGCGCTCGACGAGCAATCGATCGACTTCCTTAAGCGCTGCCCCTTCGCGCTGGTCGGCACGACGGCGGAGGACGGCACCATCGAGGTCTCGCCCAAGGGCGACGAGCCGGGCTTCATCCGTGTCGAGGATCCCAGGACGCTCCTGATTCCGGAGCGCGTGGGCAATAACCTGGCTTTCGGCCTGACCAATGTCCTGAACAACGGCAAGATCGGCATGATCGCCCTGGTACCGGCGACGGGCGAGACACTGCGCATTTCCGGCACGGCCGAGATCTACGACGATGCGGACCTCCTCGCCTCGCTGAGTTCGCTCGGCAAGCCGGCCTTGCTGGCGATGCGCGTCCACATCAAGCACTGCTACTTCCACTGCGCGCGCTCGATCGTCCGCGCCAAGCTCTGGGATCCCAAGGCGTGGCCGGCGCCCGGCCGCATCTCGTTCGGCAGGATCATCGCGCCCCGCATCGGCGAAAGCGCCGAGGTCGCCGCCCAGATCGACGCCAACGTCGAAAGCGCCTACACCACGCGCCTGTGGCAGAATAGCTGACCGGCCGGAGGTCGGTCGTTCGATGAAGCGAAAGGTCGGTCTCTTTCTTCTCGCCGTGATGGTGGCCGTCAGCCTCGGCGCGACGGTGGTGGCATCGCTTGCCATGTATCGCCTGGTCTCGGGCCTGCAGGACGAGGACCTGAAACGCATCGAGGCGAGTCTCAGCGAGCGCTTCGCAGTGTTCGAGACGATGCTGCGCAGCGAGAACAAGCGCAATCACGCCCATATGGAGAAGGTGCTGCCGGCGATGGCGGCGGAGGTCGAGCGAACGGGCCGGCCGCCGGTCGCCCTGACGGTCGACGAGCTCGATGCCCTTGCAACGAAGTACGGCGTCGAGCACGTCTACTTCATCAGCCGCCAGCACAAGGTCTTCCAGACCAACCTCGCCTCCGACATGGGGCTGGCATTCCCCGTCGGGCCCTTCACTGACTTTCTCGATTCCGTCTTCGGCAAGGGCAAGGTCATGAGCGACGGCATCGACCTGTCGGCTGTCACCGGCACGTTGCGCACCTACAGCTACTACGGGCCGCCAGGGACGGACTACATCCTCGAGACCTCGACCGACGTGCGCACAACCCTGAAGCAGAGCGACTTCGGCTGGATGAGCCGGTTCTTCTTCGAGGACTATTTCGCCGATGCGGTGCAGTCCAACGCCTACGTGATGGATGTCGACGTCTACCTGATCAACGCGGCCGGTACCTGGTCGCTGATCCAGGCAGGCCGCAAGCTCGATCCGGCGATCGCCGAGAAGGTCGTCAAAGACGGGCGCTACCGGGTGGCTGACGACCATCGCCGTCACGTCACGACCTACAGCCTCTATCGGACGCCGACCGGCGACAAGGATGCCGAGTCGATGGTGGTCATCCGCAAGGTGACCTACGATGTCGGCCTGGCGCGCGAGGCCGTGTTGCACGTGTTCCTGAGCTCGATGGTCGTGCTGGCGCTGATGCTGCCGTTGGTCTTCTGGCTGGCCTCCCGCTTGTTGCAGCGGCAGATCCTCGATCCGCTGTTCAACCTGCGAGGCGAGGCGGGCGCGATCGCCGGCGGCGACCTCGATCACCACATCGCCGACACCGAGCGTCGCGACGAGATCGGCCATCTCGCCCGCAGCTTCGCCTCGATGCGGGACTCGGTGCGCACCACGATCAACGACCTCAAGGAGACCAATCTTTCCATCGAGCGATTCGTGCCGCACGCCTTCCTGGCCAAGATCGGCAAGGCCAACATCCTGTCCGTGGCGCTGGGCGACAACAAGCGCCAGGACATGACCATCCTGTTCTCCGACATCCGGAACTTCACCAGCCTGTCGGAGGCCATGACACCGGACGAGAACTTCGCCTTCATCAACGCCTATCTCGAGCGCATGGGGCCGGTGATCCGCGACCATGGCGGCTTCATCGACAAATACATCGGCGACGCCATCATGGCGCTGTTCGAGAATGCCGACGACGGTGTGCGCGCCGGCCTCGCGATGATGGAGACGCTGCGGGCCTTCAACGCCGAGCGAGCCGGCCGTGAGCCCGTGGGGATCGGCATCGGCCTCAACACCGGATCGCTGATGATGGGCACGATCGGCGAGCGCCATCGAATGGACGGCACGGTGATCTCCGACGCCGTCAACCTCGCCTCGCGGGTCGAGAGCCTGACCAAGGTCTATCACGTCAGGATGCTGATCTCGCAGTACACGCTGGCGCAGCTTCGCGATCCGGCGGCTTACGCCCTGCGTCCGCTCGACGTAGTGGTGGTCAAGGGCAAGACGCAGCCGGTCGTGCTGTTCGAGGTCTTCGACGGCGATCCGCCGGAAGAGTGCGCGGCCAAGCAGAGGACCAGTGCGGCGTTGCTGCGCGGCGTCGAGGCGCTGCTGGCCACCGATACCGTAACCGCGCGCCGGCATTTGGAGGCAGCGCTCGCCCTGTGGCCGGACGATCCTGCCGCCGCTAACCTCTTGAAGAGCTGCGCCTGACGCTCAGGCCTTGGAGGCGAGGTAGATCGCGTCGACATGCATGTCCGCGCAGTCGACCAGCGGGAACGGCGACGGGCGATCCTGGAAGGCGAGGAAGAGATCGGTGCCGCCCAGCATGATCGCTTCGGCGCCGCGCTTCATCAGCGCCTCGCCTGCCTTGAAGAACACGTCGCGCTGCTGGTCGTTGACCCGCCCCGCCTGTGCCATGGCGCCGTAGGAATCGGCCACCTGGCCGAACATGTCGCCTTCGGGGGCGATCAGCTCGGCTGCGGACACGCCGCCATAGAGGCGGGTGTTCATGACGAGGCGCGTGCCCATGACGCCGATCTTCTTCAGGCCGGACTTGGCGATCGCGGCATCGACGGCGCGGATGCCGTGCACCAGGGGCAGAGGCGAGATCGGCAGCAGCTCGTTGATGCAGAAGTGCCCGCCCATCGAGGTCACGGCCGCTGTCTGGGCACCGGCAGCCTTCATCCGGCCGATCAGTCCGGCGAAGATCTCCGCCTGCTCCCGGTTCCGGCCCTCCGACAGGTTGCGCGACATGGTGCGCACGTCGGCATGGGCGATGGTGCACTCGAAGGCCGTGCCAGCCGCCATGTGCCGGTCATAGAGCCCGCGATAGTAGAAGTCCGTTGCGGCGGGGCCGATGCCGCCGATCAGTCCGATATGCATGGCGCCGACTGTCTCCGATGGCGCATCGCCCGGCAATAGAGGGGTGTGGCGAAAAGCGTCCCTGCGAGTCGTGCCGGTCGAACGCTACAGTCGGGTCCATGCAGCGCGTGGTCGTGTTCGGAACGACGGGATCGGGCAAGAGCTGGCTGGCCGAGCGGCTGGCCGGTCGCACCGGCCTGCGCGTCGTCGAGCTCGATGCGCTGTTCTGGGGCCGCGACTGGCAGCCGGCGCCGATCGAGCTCTTTCGCCATCGCGTCGAGCGGGAGACTGCCGGCGATGGCTGGATCGTGGTCGGCAACTATGGGCAGGTGCGCGATCTCACCTGGCGCGCGGCCGACACGCTGGTCTGGCTCGACCTGCCGCTGCCGGTCGTCATGGCCCAGCTCGTGCGCCGCACGATCCGGCGTGCGACGACCGGCGAGGAGCTGTGGGGCACGGGCAACCGCGAGACCCTGCGCAACGCCTTCCTCAGCCGGCAGTCGATCCTGCTCTGGGCGCTGAAGACCCACGCCAAGAACCGGCAACGCTTCGCGATCGAGTGCGGCCTGCTGGCGAAGGACAAGCGCGTGGTGCGCCTGCGCAGCCGGCGCGAGATCGCGGATTTCGCCTCTACTCCGCCGCCTTGACCGCAGGGGCGGGCGCCCGCACGCCTCCGCGCGAGAACATGGCGTCGACGTCGGCCGTGCTGTAGCCCAGCTCGCGCAGGATGTCCGGGCCATCCTCGCCGACATGCGGCGCGTGCTGCTGCGGCGCGTGCTGGCTGGCTGGCGGCAGGCCGGCGATGTTGGCAACTGGCATACGGCCGAAGCCGTCCTGCTCGATCCAGTCGATGGCGCCCGACTCCTTGACGTGCGGATGGTCGAGATAGTCCTGGTAGTTGTTCACCCTCTCGCAGAACACGTCCTTGGGCTGCAGGATCTCTATCCACTCCTCTGTTGTCTTGGTCGGCATCGTCTCGTTCAGCGCCTTGATGATCTTCGGCGCATTCTTGATGCGGTTCTCATGGCTCTGCAGGTCCGGGTCGTTGGCGATGTCCTCGCGGCCGATCAGCTCGAACAGCAGGCGGAAGTGATGCGGCCGCATCGCCGAAACCATGATGTAGCCGTTCTTCGACTTGTAGCTGCCGGCCGGCATGTAGAGCACCGGCGGCGCGCCCTTGGAGAACACCCACTCCATCAGCTTGGCGCCCTGGAAGGCGGCGGCGGCACGCATCAGGCTCGAATCGATGAAGCAGCCTTCGTTGTAGCGAAATTGGCGCATCAGCGCGGTCGACAGCGCGCAAGCCACGCGCCGCGCGAACGGCTCGCGC
>CAYRBQ010000335.1:0-5035 GCA_964422305.1 uncultured Reyranella sp.
TGGTCGCGCTCGAGGTCTCGACCGGCCGCATCAAGAAGATGCGGTTCGATCGGGCCGGCTAGGCTCTCACCTGAACGGAATCGCGTACATCAGGCCGCCCTGGGTCCACAGCGCGTTCTGGCCGCGCTCCAACTTGAGCGGCGTGGCGGGGCCGACGTTGCGGTCGTAGCTCTCGCCGTAGTTACCGACCTGCTTGATGACGTTGTACATCCACTTCTCGTCGACGCCGACGGCCTTGCCGAAGCCCGGCGTGACGCCGAGGAAGCGCTTCACCGCGGGGTCGTCGCTCTTCAGCTTCTCGTCGACGTTCTTGGAGGAGATGCCCATCTCCTCAGCCTCGATCATGCCCATCAGGGTCCACTTCACGAGGTCGAACCACTGGTCGTCGCCGTGGCGCACGATCGGGCCCAGCGGCTCCTTGGAGATGCGCTCCGGCAGGATGTTGTGCTCGCCCTTGCCGGCGAGCTGGCCGGCGCGCACCGCGGCGAGGCCCGAGGCATCGGTCGTGTAGGCGTCGCAGCGGCCGGCCGCATAGGCCTGCAGCAGCTCGTCGAGCTTCTCGATCAGCACCGGCTTGAAGGTCATCTTGTTGGTGCGGAAGTAGTCGGCGAGGTTGAGCTCGGTCGTGGTGCCGGGCTGCACGCAGATCGTGGCGCCGTTCAGCTCCTTGGCGCTCTTGATGCCGCTCTTGGCCGGCACGATGAAGCCCTGGCCGTCGTAGAAGTTGACGCCGGCGATGTTGAAGCCGAGCGAGGTGTCGCGCAGGAGCGTCTGCGTCGCGTTGCGGGTGATGACGTCGACCTCGCCCGACTGCAGGGCGACGAAGCGCTGCTGCGCCGTGGTCGGCGTGAACTTCACCTTCTCCGCATCGCCAAACATGGCCGCCGCGATCGCCTTGCAGAGGTCGACGTCCAGCCCGGTCCACTTGCCCTGGCTGTCGGCGAAGGAGAAGCCCGCCAGGCCGGTGTTGACCGCACACTGCACGAAGCCCTTGGCCTTGATCGCGTCGAAGGTCTGGCCGGCACTCTCCGGTCCCGTGGCCAGCGCCGCCGCACCCGAAAGGGCCGCGACAGCGGCGAGACTTCTGAAAGACATCGTTACACCCCTTGATGTGTCGTCAGGGGGCAGCATAGCAAAAGACGCGCCGGAGCTAGATCAATTCGGCGATCATCCGGGCCGCCTTGATTGCGCCATCCGCCTCGACCGGCTTGAAGGCGGCGGGCCGGGCGAGCTCGGCGACCATCGCCTCGGCGATGGCGTCGGGCGTCGCAGCCTCGTAGTCCATGCGCCGCCCCGCGCCATACTGCTGAAGGCGGTGGGCGACATGGACGTTCTGCTCGAAATGGTTCTTGAGCGGGAAGTAGAGGAACGGCGTGCCGGCGGCCGTCAGCTCCATGCAGGTCGTGAGGCCGCCCTGCACCAGGGCGAGGTCGCAGGCCGCGAGATGCCGGTCGAGGTCGGGCACGAAGGCGCGGACCTCGACGCCCGCCGGCACGATCAGCGACAGCGGATCGATGCGCGGACCGGCAACGACGATCATGCGCAGCGCGGGCAGGCGTCGCCGCACCATCGGATAGCTCCGCAGGATACGCCGGATCAGCGGCAGGCCGACGCTCGAGCCGCCGACGGTGACGATGCAGACCTGCTCGTCCCGGCGATAGCCGAGGCGTTCGCGCAGGTCGGCGCGGCTGCCCCAGGAGCGGGGATGCTCGCCCATGACGTAGCCCGAGAAGTCGAAATGCCGGGGGATCCAGTCACGCATCTCGGGCAGGTCCCTGCCGAAGGAACGCTGCACGATATCTTGCGGGCCGCCGACGAAGATCGAGCGGTCGCGCACGCCGGGATGGCCCTCGACATGCTCGATCATCTCGGCATTGTAGTCGGCAGTGAGAAACTCCTCGCGCGCGCCGCCGGACGGCATCGGTACGAAGCCCACGAAGTCGGAGAGCCAGGCGAGCTTGGCCCTCTTCAGGTCGGGATGCTCGTGCCAGTAATGATCGACCTCCCAGGCCTCGTCGGCGATGACGATGTCGTACTTTTCCGCGTCGACGGCATCCTGGAAGGTCATGAAGTTGGCGACCAGCACCTCGTCCATGCGCCGGATCGCCTGGAAAGCGTTGAGATCGTGCTCGCCCGATTCCTCCTCGATATGTTTGCTCTCGCTCGCCAGCCTGGTGCTCAGCGGATGGATCCGCTCGCCGCTGGCGGCGAGGAGGCGCGTCACCGGATCCTGGGCGAGCCAGTCGATCTGCAGGCCTGGATGGAGCCTGCGCAGCTCGCGGGCGATGGCGATGTCGCGGCGGCCGTGACCGAGGCCGATCGGTGAGGAAAGATAGAGTGCCTTCTTCGGGCCGCCCACCCGGCGATTCGCAGGGTCGGGTCGCTTCGCGGCGCCGGGCAGGTGACGCTCGAAAAACTGCGACATCAGGATGTTCGACCTGGCCGGGATGCGGCCGAGCGGATTGTGACCACCATCCTCGACGGTCACGAACTCGGCGCCGGTCAGTTCGGCCACGGCCTTGCCGCGCTCGTAGAGCTGGATCTGGTCCCGCGTGCCGTGGATCACCAGCATGGGACAGCGGATCTTTTCGTACATGCCGGGACCGACGTCGAACGCGGGCGGGATGGCTCGCGCCTCGACGGTTCTGGTCAGTGTGGCTGCGTCGGTATCGGCTGCGTAACTCACGCCGTCCTCGATCTGCTTGGTCGAGTGTTTCTCGGGAAAGATGTTGCCGACGAAGAACTCGGTGAAGTCGGCATAGGACTTCATCCAGTAGTCGCGGTTGTACCTGTGCCAGCCCTCGACCGGATTGTGCGGCGCGAGGAACGGGCCGTGGGCGATGCCTGGCTGGCCCGGTCCGACGGTGGCCGCCGTGCCAACCAGCACTGCCGACTTCACGCGCTCGGGATGATGCGCCGCGAGGCAGAGCGCGATCATGCCGCCGAACGAGAGGCCGACCAGACTTGCGCTCGAGGCGTCCGTCGCGTCCATGACGGCGAGCGCGTCGTCGACATAGTGATCGAGACTGTATGCCGCGACGTCGTCAGGGCGATCCGACTTGCCGTTGCCGCGGCCGTCCCAGGTGATGCAGCGATAGCGTTCGCTGAAGAACGGGAGCTGCGGTTTGTAGATGCGCGAGTGCACGATGGTCCAGGGTGGGATGAACAGCAGGGTCTCGGGCCCGGAGCCGTAGACTTCGTAGTGGATCTTCACGCCATCGCGCGGGACAAAGCCCGTCTCGACAGGAAGCTTGGCCCGCATGACTATCTCGCCTCGAAACCGCGGATGAGGTCGCCGAAGCGACGCAGGCTCTGGCGCACCGGCACGCCCTTTTTCTCCGCACCGAGCAGGAAAGTGCTCTCCGCGCCCATGAAGGCGCTGCCGATCAGGGCAGCGACCTCCTCGGCGGTAAACGGGCCGAGCGAGCCGAACTGGCGCTCGGCCTTGCGTGCGAGGCCCGTGAGCAGGCCATACCAAGCGAACAGGCCCGCCCGCACGACCTTGGCGACGTCGGGATCGCTCCAGCTCGCCGCGATCATCTCCTGCAGGACGCGCACGTACCCGGAGGTGATGTCGTCATCGAGGTAATCGCAGGCGCGGTCCCATTGCTGGGACAGCGTCAGCGTCGGGTTTTCGAACAGCTCGCTCTGGCGATGCAGTAGCTGGGCATTCAGGTATTCGAACAGTCCCAGCACCAACCCCTGCTTCGAGCCGAAGTGGTAGTGGATCTGGCTGAGAGGCACGCCCGCTTCCGCCGCCACGTCGCGGGTCGACAGTCCCGCATAGCCGTTCCGGTGCAGCACCGTCTTCGCCGCTTCGAGCAAGACGATGTTGGTGTCGGCTTTCTTGCGGGGCTGGATCTTCACCGGGGAGTCCTTCGCGGCAGGGGAAACAGCATGGAGACCTGCTCACGGTAGCGGCGATACTGGTCGCCGAACAGGTTCACGAGATCGCGCTCCTCGAACCAGATGCCGATGAAAATGTAGCCGGTGGTCGCGATCGCGAACAGGAGGTGCCCCGCTGTCATGGTCGGCGTCGCCCAGAAAGCCAGGATGAAGCCAAGATAGATCGGGTGCCGCACATGCTTGTAGAGGATGGGCTTGCGGAACACCGGATCGGGAAGCGCCGTGCCGCGCAGGCGCGCCCAGACCTGGCGCAGTCCGAACAGCTCGAAATGGTTGATCAAGAAGGTGCTGACAAGCACCAGCGTCCAACCCAACCAGAAGACGGCCTGCAGCACGAGGACGCCCGTCGGGCTCGTCACCGTCCACACCGCGCCCGGTAACGGCCGCCACTGCCAGAACAGAAGCGCCAGGATCAGGCTCGCGAACAGCACGTAGGTCGAACGCTCGACGGCATGCGGAACCATGCCGGTCCACCAGCGCTTGAAGCCCGGCCGTGCCATGACGCTATGCTGGACCGCGAAGAGGCCGAGCAACAGCACGTCGATCGCGAGCGCCATCATCGGCGCGCCGGCCGGGCCACTGTCGATGGTTTTCGGGACAAGCGGCAGGTTGCCGACGAAGGCCACTGCGTAAAGGAACGTCACGAAGAAAAAGCCGTACACGATCACGCCGTACGCCATCGAAGCCATGCCACCCATGGGGCCCTCCGTGGTTATTTCGGTCGACCGACCGAATTCGCGCTATGTAATTCGGTCGACCGACCGAGTCAACTGGCAGACGCAAAGAAAAACGGCCCGCCGTGGCGGACCGTTAATTTCTCTTGTCAGATCAACGATTTAGATCGTGCGCTCCACCATCATCTTCTTGATCTCGGCGATCGCCTTCGCCGGATTGAGATGCTTGGGGCAGGTCTTGGTGCAGTTCATGATCGTGTGGCAGCGGTACAGTCGGAACGGATCCTCGAGCTGGTCGAGGCGCTCGCCCTTGGCCTCGTCGCGGCTGTCGGCAATCCAGCGGTAGGCCTGCAGCAGGATCGCCGGGCCGAGATAACGCTCGCCGTTCCACCAGTAGCTGGGGCACGAGGTCGAGCAGCAGAAGCACAGGATGCACTCCCACAGTCCGTCGAGCT
>CAYRBQ010000336.1:0-5029 GCA_964422305.1 uncultured Reyranella sp.
GCGATCCGCTGGCGCTGGCCGCCCGACAGCCGCACGCCGCGGGCGCCGAGATCAGTCGCGAAGCCCTGCGGCAGCGCCTCGATGAAGCCCAGCGCCGAGGCGGCCTCGGCGGCCGCCCTCACCTCGGCGTCACTGGCGTCCGGCCGGCCGTAGCGGATGTTCTCGGCGACCGAGCTGCTGAACAGGACCGGCTCCTGCGGCACGGTCGCCAGCGCGCGCCGCAGGTCGGCGAGCCGCAGCTCGCGGACGTCGATGCCGTCCAGCCGGACCGTGCCCTTCTCGGGATCGTAGAAGCGCAGCAGCAAGTTGAAGACCGTGGTCTTGCCGGCGCCCGATGGGCCCACGATCGCCACCGTCTCGCCGGGTGCGGCGCTGAAATCGAACCCGTCGAGCGCCAGCGTATCGGGCCGCGCGGGATAACGGAACGCGATGCCCTCGAGCGCGACCGCGCCGCGCACCGGCGTCGGCAGCGGCTTCGGATGGGCGGGCTCGGCGATGGACGGCGGCTCGGCGCGCAGCTCGGCCAGCCGCTCGGCGGCGCCCGAGGCGCGCTGCAGGTCGCCGATCGTCTCGCTGATGGCGCCGCCCGAGCTCGCGACCAGCACGGCATAGAAGACGAAGGCCGAGAGGTCGCCCGCGGTGATCCGGCCGGTCAGCACGTCGTGGCCCCCCATCCAGAGCAGGAATCCCACCGCGGCGAAGACGATGAAAATGACCAGCGTCGTCATGACGGCGCGCCGCGAGATGCGCCTGGCCGCGGCCTGGAACGCCCGCTCGGTGGCGCCGGCGAAGCGGGTCGCTGCACGGTCCTCCTGCGCGAAGGCCTGCACGGTACGCACGCCGTCGAGCGTCTCCGCGCCTTCCGACACCATGTCGCCCATGCGCGCCTGTGCCTCGCGCGACAGCGCCTTGACCTGGCGGCCGAACACGATGATCGGCACGACCGTCAGCGGCACGACGGCCAGCGTCCAGAGCGCGAGCTTGGGGTTGGTGACCACCAGCATGACAACGCCGCCGATGCACATCAGCGTGTTGCGCAGCGCCACCGAGGCCGACGAGCCGATCACCTGCTCGATGAGCTGCGCGTCGGTCGAGATGCGGCTCATGACGTCGCCTGAGCGCTTGATCTCGAACCAGGCCGGCCCCAGCCGCACGACATGGGCGAAGAGGTCGCGCCTGAGGTCGCCCACCACCCGCTCGCCCAGCCACGAGACCAGGTAGAAGCGCGCACCCGAGGCGATCGCCAGCACGAAGGCCACCGCCAGCAGCGAGCCGAGCGCATAGTTCAGGATGTCGGGCCTGCCCTGGGCGAAGCCGCGGTCGATCAGCGCCCTGAGGCAGGCGCCGAAGGCCAGCACCGTGCCGGCCGCGACCAGCAGCGACAGGAGCGCGAGCAGGACCTTGCCGCGATAGGGCCTGAGGTACGGCCCCAGGAGGGCGAGCCCGCCGAACCGGTTCACGGCGCCTGCCAGCTCAAAGGGGTGCCCAACTCCGACGCCAGCACGGCCAGCAGATGGTCGCCGCCGCGCGTGTCTTTCCATTGTCCGGATGGGGCGTCGAAGGCGTAGTGGCGGGCGCCGCTGACGGGCGAGCTCAGCCAGATCTGCCTTGTGGGTGCGTGTTTGTTGACGATCCAGGTGCCCTCGCCTTCCACTGTCAGGATTCCACCCTGCAGCTCGGCATCATCGCCGATCGCCTCTTCGAGGGCGGCGAGCAGGCTATCGGCGAGGGTCTCGAAGGCGGATTCACTCATGGGTGCGGCCGGTCTACAGGCGCCCGAAGGCCCGGACAACCGGCTTGTCGCCGCGTCCCGGGGCCTGTATACCCCCGGCCCTGTTGCGCCGGCCGGTCGGAAATCGGCCCTGAAGCGCTGGAGATTTGGCATGAAAGAGAAGATCCACCCGGACTACCACAAGATCACTGTGGTGATGACCGACGGCTCGTCCTTCGAGACGAAGTCGACCTGGGGCAAGGAAGGCGCGACCCTGCGCCTCGACATCGACCCCAAGACCCACCCGGCCTGGACGGGCGTGCGCCAGAGCATCGACCGCGGCGGCCGCGTGCAGCGCTTCAAGGATCGCTTCGGCATGACCGGTGGCGCCACCGCCGCCATGGGCGCCGGCACCAAGGCTGCCGGCACCAAGGCCGAGGCGGCTCCGGCTAAGGGCGCGGCCAAGAAGAAGTAAGGCCGGGCTCTGCGGAGCCTCTGATACACTCGCGCCGCGATACCTTTCGTGGGAGGCGGCGTAGTGAAGTCCGTTCGAGTTGTCTGTGCGCACGATTGTCCCGACATGTGCTCGCTCATCGCGCATGTCGACAACGGCAAGGTGGTGCGCGTCCAGGGCGACCCCGACCATCCCTACACCGCGGGCGTCGCCTGCGGAAAAGTGAACCGCGACGCCGACCTAGTGAACTCGCCCGAGCGCGTCCTGACGCCGCTCAGGCGCACCGGCCCCAAGGGCTCCGGCCAGTTCACGCCGATCACTTGGGACCAGGCGCTCGACGAGATCACCACCCGGTGGAAGGCGATCCTCCAGGAGAGCGGCCCGCTCGCCCTCCTCGGCTACGCCTACTCCGCCCACCAGGGCCTGATGAACCGCGGCCTCGTGAGCGGCCTCTTCCATCGCCTCGGCGGCACGCGCCTGCTCGCCGGCACGGTGTGCGACACGTGCTGCGAGGAAGCCTGGAACTTCACGCTCGGCCCGGTCGGCGGCGCCGATCCCGAGGATGTCGTCCATTCCGATCTCGTGATCTCGTGGGGCGCCGACCTGGCCGCCACCAACCTCCACTTCTACTCGCTGGTCGAGCACGCCAAGAAATCGCGCGGCCTGCCCCTGGTCGTCATCGATCCGCGCAAGACGCGTTCGGCCCGCAACGCCGATCTCTACCTGCCGATCAGGATCGGCACCGATGCGGCGCTCGCGCTCGGCGTCATGCACATCCTGGTGCGCGACAAGCTCGTCGACCGCGACTACGTCGCCCGCCACACGCTGGGCTTCGACAAGGTCGAGCGCGACATCCTGCCGAAGTTCACGCCGGCCAGAACGGCCGAGATCACCGGGCTGCCGGTCGCCGACATCGAGAAGTTCGCGGCGATGTACGGCAAGGCGAAGGCCGCGCTGATCCGCCTCGGCGAAGGCATGACGCGCTTCGCGGCGGGCGGCCAGGCGCTGCGCGCGGTAGCGCTGCTTCCGGGCGTCACGGGCCACTACGGCGTGAAGGGCGGCGGCTCGATCCTGCTCACCGCCGCCTCGTGCGACCTCAACTACGCGGCCGTCCGCCGGCCAGGCGGCGGCACACCGGTGGCGCGCACCGTCAATCACCTGAGACTTGGCGAAGAGCTCCTCAACATGAAGGACCCGCCGATCCGCGCGCTCTTCATCTCGGCCAACAACCCGGCCGTCACCTGCCCCGAGGTCCACAAGGTGCGGAAGGGCCTCAGCCGCGAGGACCTGTTCACCGTCGTGCACGATCCCTTCATGACCGACACGGCGAAGTACGCCGACATCGTGCTGCCGGCCGCGCTCTACCTCGAGACCGACGATCTCTACCGCGCCTACGGCGCCTACTGGATGCAGTGGGGCCGTGCGGCGGTGAAGCCCGCCGGCGAGGCGCGTTCCAACTTCGACGTGGCACAGGCGCTGGCCAAACGCATGGGCCTCACCGAAACGATCTTCACCTTGGCGCCGCAAGACGCCGCCAAGGAACTGTTCAAGGGCGCGACCGGTCCCGCCGCCGCGGCCGATCCGGCGAAGCTGTTCGCGGGCGAGTCGATCCACATCAAGCACGACTGGGACGGCCAGCCCTTCAAGACCCCGTCCGGCAAGCTCGAGTTCTACTCCGAGCAGCTCGCCCGGATGGGCGTGTCGCCGGTACCCGACTGGCAGCCCGATGCGATCGACGAGGCGGAGGCGAAGAAGTGGCCGCTCCGGCTGCTCACCGCGCCCGGCTACTTCCAGGCGCACACCGCCTATTCCGGCGTCGACTTCCTGCGCACCCGCGAGGGCAAGCCCTGCTGCATCCTCCATCCCGAGGACGCCAAGAAGCGCGGCCTCCAGGACGGCGACGAGGTTCGTGTCTTCAACGATCGCGGCGAGATCGGCCTGGTGCTCCGGGTCACCGACGAGGTCCAGCCGGGCGTCCTGCTGGTCCCCGGCCAGCGGCCGACCAGCGAGGCCGTCTCGGGCACGATCAACATGCTCTGCTCGGACCGCTACACCGACATCGGCGAGGGTGCCACCTACCAGAGCACCTGGCTCGACGTCGGCCCGTGGAAGGGCCCGCGGTCCGTCGCTGCGGCGTGACGCCATCCTGCGTCGACGTGCGAGTCACGTCGCGACCTCCAAGCCCTTGATCCGGCACGACGATCGCCCTGCCGGCGGCGTCGCACCGCGAGTCGCCGACTGACTCTTTTCGGACGTGCTTCCCGGCCACGAGACGGCGCCGGCAAGGGAGTCGTGGAATCGCCCGAGAGGAATTATTGATACGATCCTATCCTCTTACCGCGATCCTGTCAACCCGCAGGCGGGCCCAGTGCCACCAGCGGCTCCACTGCCTCGCCTTTCGCGACCGCGCGCAGCGGCGCGGTGTCGGCATAGACGCGCTCCTCGACGATGCGGCCCTCGCGCAGGCGGAACTTGTCGACGCCGCGCCAATCAAGACGCCGGCCACCCGCGGTCCGCGTGTTCTGCCATTCGACGATCACCGTGTCGCCGCGCGAGGTCCAGTCGAGGAGCTGCCATACCGAATCGGGCGCCCTATCCTTCACGATCTCGGTCAGTCGCCCCAGCTCGTTGCCCGCCACCGGCCGGTCGTAGAGCGGCGAATGCAGCACGCCGTCGGGGTGCCACAGCGCCAGGAAGGCCTCGCCGTCGCGTGCTGCCCACGCAGCGGCGAACCTCGTCACGAACTCCTGAACCTCGTCGCCGGTCATCGCCATCCTCCTTCGATGGTACGGAAGGTAGGTGGCGATGCCCCAGGCGGTCTGGCGGAGTCCGGACTCTACGTCCGGTTCAGACGAAGCGGTGCT
>CAYRBQ010000337.1:0-5017 GCA_964422305.1 uncultured Reyranella sp.
CCCTGTTCCAGCAGCGTGTAGCGGCCGGCAAGCAGCATGCAGTCGAAGTCGCCCGCCTTGATGAAGCGCGTGCTGGTGTCGCTCTCGTTGATGCCGACGCCGATCGCGGTGATGACGCCCGCCTTGCGCAGCTCGTCGAGCGCGCGATAGCCCCCGTCCATCACCGTCCTGAAGCGCTCGTCGAGAACGCTGCGGTCCTTGATCGTCCAGAAATCGACGTCGTGGATCAGCGCGATGTCGATCCTGTCGAGGCCGAGCCGGAGGTGTGAATGCTCGAGAGAGCGCATCACGCCGTCGTAGGTGTAGTCGAACTTCGGCACGAAGCCCGGCAGGCCGTTCTCGCGGAAGTCCCTGGGCAGCGCCTCGCCGGGCTTCCGCACATGCAGGATGCGGCCGATCTTGGTCGAGAGGACATAACTTTCGCGCGGCTTTTCGCGCAACGCCGCGCCCATGCGCAGCTCGCTGCGGCCGTAGCCGTAGAAGGGCGAGGTGTCGAAGTAGCGGATACCGGCCCGATAGCCCTCGTCGGTCAGCTTCACCGCCTCGGCGTCCGAGATCGTGGCACGGAAGCCGCCCATCGGTGCGCCACCGAGGCCCAGTTCCGTCACTTCGAGCTTGGTCTTTCCGACCTTGCGGCGCTTCAGCGTCGTCATGTTCCTTTCCTCCGTCACCTCACTCTATCGCGCCGCTTGCGACGTTCAACGGCGTGCGGGACAGTGCGGTCATGAAGTTTCGCTGCCTCGCGATCCTGATGACGGCGTTGGTCCTCGCGGCGCCCGGCGCACGTGCCGTCGACTGTGTCGAGGCGCGCGAAGGCCATGCCGCCGACGGACGCCACTTCGTCGAGTTGATGCCGACCGGCCGTGGCTGCGGCTCTCTCAAGATTGTCGAGCGGCAACAGAAGGACGCTTTCGCGACCTATCCCCTGTTCGATCCGGCACGCAGCGATGCGGAGCGCCGCTACAACGCATGGGCGGACGGGCGACCGGAAGAGATGAGCGGCGCTGCGGATACGGTGACGGGCACCCTGTACCGGTCAGGAAATCTGCTTTCGGCGCGCATTGGCAACTGGTTCTGCTGCGGCACGCTGGGCACGGCGTCGGCTGCGTCGCTGAACATCGATGCCCGGACCGGTCGCGACGTCCGGCTCGGCGACATGGTCGACCTCGCGCGTGTCGCCGACCGCTGCTGGCGTGAGTTCTCGGAACTCGAAGCTCCGATCCCGGGGCAGGGCATGCTTTTCAAGCAGAGCTACCCGCGCCGGCGATTCGACGGTCTCATGGCAGATGTCGTCTGGAGCGCGAACGCGCAGGCTCTCCGTCTGGAGTTCGGCGGCCTGCTCGGATTCGTGGGCGTAGAACTCACCTGCGAAGTCCCGATGGATGACCTGGCTCAGGTCGCAAAGCCCGGCATCGCCATTCCTTTTTGATCGATCCCTGCGGAGTTCGCATGACCGAAGACCGCCTCGTCCTGCATGGCAGCTTCACGTCGAGCTCGAGCTACAAGCCGATGCTGTTCCTGGCCTTGGCCGGCCTGCCGTTCTCGTTCCGCACGGTCAACCTGAAGAACGGCGTGCAGAAGGAGGCGGCCCACCTCGCCCTCAACCGCTACGGCCAGGTGCCGGTGCTGCAGCATCGCGGGCTGACGCTGGTGATGTCGAACGTGATCCTCGACTATCTCGCGCGCACGACCGGCCATTTCGAGCCGAAGACGGAACAGCAGCGCTGGCAGGCGCGCGAGTGGCTGGCCTGGGAGAACGACGCCATCACCAACGTGGCCCGCGTCCGCCACTTCGCGCGCTTCCGGCCCGACGTGTCGCAGGAGATCGTGAACTTCTTCCGCCCGCCGGCCGAGGCGGCACTCGACTTCGCCGACAAGGCGCTCCAGGGCCGCGAGTGGCTGGTGGGCGATGCCTGCTCGGTCGCCGACATCGGCTGCTGGGGCCGCATGGTGTTCGCGCATGAAGGCGGGCTGTCGATCGATCGGCGACCGAACCTCGCGGCCTGGCGAGCGCGGCTGATGGCGCTGCCGGGCTTCGCGCTGCCCTACGACCTGATCCCGAAGAAGGACGCCGAGATCGCGGCCCGTACCTAGGCGGCCTGCTGGCCCGCGACGGTCGGGCCTTCGCTCATCGTCGTCGTGCGACGCATGTCGCGCACGACGTTGAGGTCGTCGAACCGGCGCACCCGGTGCATCGTTGTGCGGTTGTCCCAGATCACGAGGTCGTTCCGCGTCCAGCGATGGACGTAGACGAATTGCGACTGCGTCGCGTGCTCCATCAGGTCGCGCACGAAGGCCATCGCCTCGGGCCGCGGCCAGCCGACGATGGCGCCGATATGGGCCGACAGAAGCAGCGACTTGCGGCCCGTCACGGGATGCGTGCGCACCAGCCGGTGCAGCACCGGCCGCATGCGATGACGCTCCTCGTCGGTGAAGTCGGTGAAGCCGAGCTGGCCGCGCGAGTAGATCAGCGAATGCTCGCAGACCAGATCCTCGATCTCGGCCTTGGTCGCGGCGTCGAGCGCGTCGTAGGCGGCGCGCATGTCGGCGAACTCGGTATTGCCGCCGTCGGTCGTCACGATGCGGCCCGACAGCAGGGAGTAGCGCGCCGGGATCACGCGGAACGTGGCGTCGGAGTGCCAGAGACGGTTGCCCAGCGCCGCCATGCGGCGGCGGTCGTCGCGCTTCAGCCGCTCGTTGTTCCTGTCGAGGTTGGAGACATCGGCGAAGGCGGCACCCAGGCGAAGGGTGGTGGCGGTCAGCGTCGTGTTGGCGCCTTCCTGCAGCGGGCCGAAATTGCGCGTGAAGGCGAGCTGCTGCTCGTCGGTGAGATCCTGATCCGGCAGCACCAGGACGGCATGCCGGTCCATGCCGGCCTCGACGGCCGCGACTTCGGCCGGCGTCTGCGGCCGGCGGGCATCGATCCCCGTCATCCGGGCGCCGATGTGGCGGGTCAGCGGCTCGATCTGCATGCAGTGCAGTCAACAACGCCCGCAGGCCGCCGGGAAATGCCGATCGTGCAGAGCAGGGATGTCTTTCGCCGTGCTGGGGCGAGCCTGGAGCAGACGGGTCGACTTGCCGAGGCGCGCACTTTCGTGGCCGATCTGTCCAGACGCCGCAGACCCCGAGGGCGCGATCGGAAACGCCGGCACTGCCAGCCTCCGCTCGTGAAAACGTGATCGGAGGGCAGTTGCAGGTTCAGCAGGAATATGCCTATGATATCCTATAGGCTGGTGCTCGTTGCGCCGGCCTTTTTCATGGACCGCCGGCCCTCGTTCGACGAGGTGAGCCGACGTATGGGCACGACCCGTCCGCGGCACGCCCGCGGGTACGACACAGAGTGAAGTGTGTGGGTGAAGCTCCCGCGGGGCGACCGCGGATGTCCCAACGAAGAGCCCGTCTCGACGTGCGCGGAAAAACCGCGCCCGAACAGAAACTTAGCGATGGAATGGGCCTCGGGACCGTGTCTGTCACAAGGCTTGTCACAACATTTGTCTCAATCAGGTGTGACAACGGGCGGGTGAAAGGCCCGGATTTGCTGGCTTCCAGACCAATTCCGCCCCTGGAATGTCCGGGTGGTTTGGGGTGAGGTTTGCGTCGAGACTCTTGTCGCCGGCACAAATGTGGGCACAGATCCGGGCACAGTACGCGCTACGTCGTGGTGTGCCCGCGCCTTGGTTCAAAGGGCTGAGAAGATTGGCTCCCCGGCGTGCGGAGAGCCGAATTTCCCGCCGCCGACATGTACCGGCACTTGCCGGCCTACCTGAGCGCCGCCGCGATGTTGCCGCCGTCGACCGTGACCACGGCGCCGGTCGTCTTCGATGCCTTGGCGAGCGACACGAAGGCCTGCGCCACGTCGTCGGCCGTGACCTCGAGTCCCAGCAGGTTGCCGCCCATATAGTCGGCCTCGCTGAGGCCGCGCGCCTTGGAGCGCTGGGCGATCATCTCGTCGGTCAGCAGGTTCGAGCGGATGCGGTCGGCGTTGACGGCGTTGGAGCGGACGCCCTCGCTGCCGTAGTCGAGCGCGTACTGGCGGCTCAGGAACATGGTCGCGGCCTTGGGCAGCCCGTAGGGACCGAAGTCGGCGCCGGGATTCACGGCCTGCTTCGACGCGTTGAACAGCAGGCAGCCGCCGAGGTTCTGCGCCTTCATGATGCGGACGGCGTTCTGCGCCACGCTCTGGTGCGCCCAGAAATTGAGCTCGAAGCTCTGGCGCAGGACGGCGTCCTCGACCTCGCCGATCTTGCCCTGCCAGGCCGCGCCTGCATTCGAGACCACGATGTCGACGCCGCCGTAGGTCGCCGCGACCTTGTCGAAGGCTGCACGCACGGCTTTGGGGTCGGTGACGTCGCAGGCGATGGCGAAGCCCTTCACCTTGGAGACGTCGCGGTCGAGCACGACGACTTCGGCGCCTTCCCGGGCGAAGGCCGCGGCCGTCGCCGCGCCGATCCCCGAGGCGCCGCCGGTCACGACGGCGATGCGCCGCGCCAGCGGCTTCTCCGCCGCGGCGCCGAGCTTCGCCTGCTCGAGCGACCAGTACTCGATGTCGAAGATGTCGGGCTCGGGAATGCATTGATAGGTGCCGAGCCGTTCCGCGTCGGCGATCACCGCAACCGTCGTCTCCGCAAGGTCGGCCGCGATCTTGGCATCCTTCGACGTGTTGCCGACGCCGAACAGGCCGAGGCCGGGCACCAGAACCACGCGCGGGATCGGATCGAGCTCCTTCTTGGCCACGACCTGCTTGCCGTTGTGACGCGCGAAATAGGCGTGATAGTCGGCCGCGAACTTGTCGAGCGCGGCCTTCGTCCCGGCCTTGAACGCGTCGAGCTTCCCGGCCTCGGGCGCCGGCGCGATCAGTGGCACGTTCTTGGTGCGGATCGCATGGTCGGGCGTCACCGGGCCCTGCTGGCTGTAGCGGGCGATCTCCTTGCCGTTCGTGAACGCCAGGATCTCCGGCCCGGTGCGGAACTCGAGTACGAAGCGCTGCGCCGCCTCGCGGCCGCCGCTCTTCGCCGGG
>CAYRBQ010000338.1:0-4984 GCA_964422305.1 uncultured Reyranella sp.
TCGCCGTTGGTCAGCCAGCGGTCGGGCACGAACGGCTTGTAGACCGGGAAGCTGTACTTGGCGCCGGAGTCCGGCAGCCCTTCGATCAGGAACAGGTCGTCCTCGTGAGGGCCCTCGATCTTCACGCCGTAATGCTCGGCCATGGTGCCGGCGGCCGAGGCATGGTCGACATGGCCGTGGGTCAGCAGCACCTTGGTCACCTTGATGCCCTGCTGGGCGATCGCCTGCTGCAGCATGTCGAAGTCGCCGCCCGGATCGATGGCGGTTCCCTCCATGGTTTCGTCGCACCAGACGATGGAGCAGTTCTGCTGGAACGGGGTGACGGGGGCGATCATGACCTTGAGCATGAACTCGATCTAATGCCTCCCGCGCGTCGGCGGAAGGGCGTATGCTGTCGCTCCCTCAAGCGTCCCCTCAACTGTCCTCGGCAATGAACTTGCGTCTTTTGCTCGGTTTCCTGGGCCTGTTGGCCCTGCTGACGGGCTCCGCACGGGCCCAGATCGCCACCGTGGCCTCGCCGTCCGGACCGGTGCCGGCCGGGCCCTACATCGTCGTCGATGCCGCCAGCGGCGAGGCGCTGCTGGAGCGCAATGCCGGCGTGCAGTGGTATCCCGCGTCGCTCACCAAGATGATGACGATCTACATCGTCTTCGAGGAGCTGAAGGCGGGCCGGATGACGATGTCGACCACGCTGCCCTTCTCCGAGAATGCCCGCAACAAGCCCGCCTCCAAGCTGGTGCTGGCGGCGGGGCAGGGGATCACGGTCGAGCAGGGGTTGCAGGCGCTGGTCGCGCGTTCCGCCAACGATGTCGCGACGGCGTTCGGCGAGCGGATCTCCGGATCCGAGCCCGCCTTCGCGCAGCGCATGACCGAGACGGCCTCCCGCCTCGGTATGAGCGCAACGCAGTTCCGCAACGCCAACGGCCTGCCGGACCAGGGACAGGTCACTACGGCGCGCGATATGGCGATCCTGGGCGTCGCGCTGATCAAGGACTTCCCGCAGTACTACGGCTACTTCGCCACCAAGGAGTTCATGCTGGGCAATCAGCGCATCGGCCCGGGCATCAAGTTCATCGACCTCTACTCGCCCTATGCCGACGGGCTGAAGACCGGCTTCATCTGCGCCTCGGGCTTCAACATCGTGGGCAGCGCGGTTCGCGACGGCCGTCGGCTGGTCGGCGTGGCCTTCGGCTTCCGCCGCGCCGACCTGCGCGACGAATTCCTGGTTCGCCTGTTCGACGAGGCGTTTGCGCTGAAGACCGCCGGCAGCCGACAGATGGTCTGGCAGCTCCGCAACGGCGGCGGCGGCCCGGCGACGGTGCTGCCCTATGGCGAGTGCGGCACGATCCGGTACGACATGCCGGGTGACGCCGCCTGGCTCGGCACGTTCGGCGATTGGCGCACGGCCAAGAACACTTTCGATGCCGGTCAGGTCCGGCTCGGCACGATGGGCCTGCGGACGGGCAAGGAGTGGATCCTGCCCGTCACCTCCAACAAAGTGACCAGGCAGGCCGCCATCATCGCCGACCTCGAGCCCGATGTGGCGCAGAAGCTCTGCGCCGACTACCAGGCGCGGAAAGCTTTCTGCCAGGTGAAGAAGCCGTCCGACATATCCGCACCCTACGGCGGCTTCTGGCGCTGACCTTGGCCCGTCCTGTCATTCGTGCGATACCGCGGGCATGAACTGGCTGACCAATTTCGTCCGCCCCAAGCTCCGTGCGCTCGTGGCGCGCAAGGAGACGCCGGACAATCTCTGGGTGAAGTGCCCCAAGTGCGAACAGATGCTGTTCACGCGCGATTGGGAAGCCAACCAGGAGGTCTGCAACCACTGCGGCCATCACATGCGGCTGCGGCCGCTGAAGCGGCTGCCGCACCTGTTCGACGAGGGCAAGTACGAGCTGCACCCGCTGCCGCGGGTCAATGCCGATCCGCTGAAGTTCCGCGACACCAAGCGCTACGACGCGCGCCTCAAGGAGGCGCAGGCCAAGGCCGAGGGCACGACCGACGCGCTGGTCGTGGCGAGCGGCCTGATGGGCAGCCGTCTCACCATCGTGGCGCTGCTCGACTTCGGCTTCATGGGCGGCTCGATGGGTACCGCCGTCGGCGAGGGGCTGGTGATGGCGGCCGACCTCGCGGTCGCGCGCAAGGCGCCGCTGATCGTCTTCTCGGCCTCGGGCGGCGCGCGCATGCAGGAGGGTATCCTCTCCCTGATGCAGCTCACGCGCACGACCATCGCCGTGCGCAAGGTCAAGGAAGCGGGCCTGCCCTACATCGTCGTGCTGACCGACCCCACGACCGGCGGCGTCTCGGCCTCGTTCGCCATGCTGGGCGACGTCCATCTCGCCGAGCCCGACGCCATCATCGGATTCGCCGGCCCGCGCGTCATCCAGGACACGATCCGCCAGGAACTGCCGCAGGGCTTCCAGCGCTCGGAATACCTGCTGGAGCACGGCATGGTCGATGCCGTCGTGCATCGCCACAAGCTGCGCGAGACCCTGGTCCGCATGGTCTCGCTGATGATGGATCCCATGATCGCGGAGGGCCGCGGCCTCGCCGTCGCCGGGCGCTGATCTTCCCGTGAGCGATGCCATCGTTCAGCGTCTGATGAGTCACCACCCGATGGTCATCACCATCGGGCTGGAGCGCATCGAACGCCTGCTGAAGCGGCTTGGTTCGCCCGAGAAGAAGCTGCCGCCGCTGGTCCATGTCGCCGGCACCAACGGCAAGGGCTCGCTGGTCGCCTACCTGCGGGCGATGGCCGAGTCCGCCGGCTATCGCGTGCATGTCTACACCTCGCCGCATCTCGTGCGGTTCAACGAGCGCATCCGCATCGCCGGCCGGCTGATCGACGACCATGCGCTCGACGAGATGCTGACCGAGTGCGAGGAGGCGAACGGCGACACGCCCATCTCCTTCTTCGACATCACCACGGCGCTGGCCTTCCTTGCCTTCTCGCGCGTTCCGGCCGATCTCGGCATCATCGAGGTCGGCATGGGCGGCCGCTACGACAGCACCAACGTCATCGAGCCCGCCCTCTCGGCGATCACGCCGATCGGCTACGACCACACGGGCTTCCTGGGCGACAAGCTGGAAGGCATCGCGGGCGAGAAGGCCGGCATCATCAAGCGGGCCGTGCCGGTCGTGGTCGGCCGCCAGCGCGACGTGAGCGCATCGGTCATCGCGGCTGAGGCGGCTAAGCTCGCTGCGCCGATGTTCCGCATGGGCCGCGAATGGCAAGTGACGCCGACCGCCGCAGGCTTCCGCTACGAAAGCGACCTCTCGACGCTCGAACTGCCGGCGCCGGCCCTGATCGGTGCACACCAGATCGACAATGCCGCGACGGCAGTGGCCTGTATCGAACGCCTGCGCGCCGCCAACTTCTCGATCGACGATCGCGCTGTCCGCCAGGGCCTCGCCTCGGTCGAGTGGCCGGCCCGCCTGCAGCGGTTGACCAAGGGGCCGCTCTCCGATGCCCTGCCGCCGGGCAGCGAGCTGTGGCTCGACGGCGGGCACAACGAAGACTGCGGGCTGGTGCTGGCGCGCCAGGCCGCCGAGTGGGCGAAGGAGCCAGCGCCGCTGCCGCTCCATCTGATCTTCTCGATGATGACGACCAAGGACGCTTCGGGCTTCCTGCGGCCGCTGGCGCGCTACGCGCAGACGGCACGCGCCGTGCCGTTCCCCGAAGGCCACAGCGCCTACACGCCGGACGAGGCCTGCGCCAAGGCGGCGGAGGTCGGGCTCGACTGCGCGCCCGCAAACGACATCGGCGCGGCGCTGGAAGACCTGTTGGCCAGCCAGCCCGCGCCGATGCGTGTTCTCATCTGCGGGTCGCTCTACCTCGCCGGTGCGGTGCTCGACCGCAACGGCTGAACGTCCTTACGAGACGACCGTGTTGATCCAGCTCACCAGCTTCTGCTTCGGCTCGGCGCCGATCTTGGTCGCGGCGACCTGGCCGTTCTTGAACAGCAGCAAGGTCGGGATCGAGCGCACGCCGTAGCGCGTCGGCGCCATAGGGTTCTCGTCGATGTTCACCTTCACGACCTTGAGCTTGCCGTCCATCTCCTTGGCGATGTCTTCCAGCGACGGGCCGATCATGCGGCAGGGGCCGCACCACTCGGCCCAGAAGTCGACGAGGACGGGCGTGTCGGACTTCAGGACTTCCTGCTCGAAGGAAGCATCGGTTGCTTTGACGGTCATCGTGGGTTCTCCCAAAAACACTACAGGCCGGTCGATGGACCGGCGCCGCCCTTGGCCCTGAAGCTAGGAACGCGCGCCCTGCGAGTCAAGATGCGGCGGCATAAGGCATTGAATTATCGAGGGTTTTCGCGTCGATCTCCATGAGCTTCGGGGCCGCCGTCCACAGCAAAAACGCACGCACCGTGCGGCCCGGGTAGATCTGCCGGAGCAGCGCGCGATAGAGCGCGAGCTGCCGGCGATAGGCCAGTGCCACGCCGTCGGCGGAGTCAGGCGGCGGCCGGTTGGTCTTGAAATCGACGATCAGCACTTCCTTGTCGGACACCGCGAGCCGGTCGATCTGGCCGCTCACCGTGAAGGTGCCGCGCGGCGTCTTCACCGTGCCGGTCAACGGCACCTCGGCGCGCGACGTCGCAGCGAATAGCGCCGCATGCGCCGGCGCCTCGACGACGTCCGCAGCCTCCCGCGCCCACTGATCGACCTCGCTTTCGGAGAGACTGTGCGCCGGCTGCGCCAGGAATCGCCGGGCCGCGGTCGAACGCTCCGTTGCGGGAAGCGCGGGCAGGTGACGCAGCAGCTCGTGCAACAACAGCCCGCGTTGCCAGCGCTTGGCGTCGTTTGGCGCCAGGGGACTGTAGGCGCGCGGCTCGCTGGCGGCCTCGTCGGGCAGCGGTTGCGAGGGCGCGAGCGGCGTCGGCGGATCGGGCTCGCCGGGTGCGGCCTCGCTCCACCAGTCGGGCAGCGGCGCCTCGTCGGCGATCGCCAGCTCCTGCTGCTCGGGCTCCTCGAT
>CAYRBQ010000339.1:0-4982 GCA_964422305.1 uncultured Reyranella sp.
GCCCGAGACGCAGTGGATGGTGGCGATGTCGCCCGACTTCACGCGGAGCTGCGGCTTGAGCTGGCTGTCGAAATAGCCCCAGTGGCAGGTCTCGGGGGATGAATGCAGCTCGTAGGTGGCCATGACGTTCCTCTGATTACGCGCGGTGTCGACGCGCGCTATGAAGCACGGAACATGCCCGCGACGCCACCGGCTTGACAGGATTGTCCTACTGTAGTAGGAATTCGACGATCATGATTCCCGCAACCCCCCTCTTTGCCCGCTTCCGTCTTTTCGCCGAGGGAGGGGAGATCCGGCGAATGTCGCAGATCGCGCGGCACGCCGAGTCGCAGGCGAGCGGCGAAAGAATGCGTGGGATCAGGGGCTTGGATCGGGTCCGCTGTGTCACCGAACGACACAAGTTCAGAACATCGATTGCCGCGGTGGGACCGGGATGAACTACCGCCACGGCTACCATGCCGGAAATTTCGCCGACCTCCTGAAGCACACGGCCCTCTGCGAGCTGCTGCGGCTGATGACGTCCAAGGACAAGAAGCTGTTCGTGCTGGACACCCACGCCGGTGCCGGCGGCTACGATCTCGCCGCCGACAAGGCCCGCCGTACCGGCGAGGCCGAGGCGGGCATCATGCGGCTGATGGCCGAGGCTCGCGCCGGCACACCCGGCGCCGTCGCACGCTATCTCGCGGCGGTGCAGGCCTACGACCGCAAGTTCGGCGCTGCGGGAGGAACACTGCGCCGCTATCCCGGCTCGCCGCGGCTGATACGGGCGGCGCTCCGGCCGGGCGACCGGTTCGTGGCCTGCGAGAAGCATCCCGAGGAGGCGCTGCTCCTGAAGCGCGAATTCGCGGGCGATCGCGCCGTCGAGGTCAGCCCGTCCGACGGCTACCATGCGCTGAAGTCGATGCTGCCGCCGCCCGAGCGGCGCGGGCTGATCCTGATCGATCCGCCGTTCGAGGCGACCGACGAGTTCGAGGTGCTGCTGCGCGCGCTGCGCCACGGGCTGCGCCGCTTCGCCACCGGCTGCTACGCTGTCTGGTATCCGATCAAGGACGAGGAGGCCGTGCAGGCGTTCATGGCGTCGCTCGCCGAAATGAAGCCGCTCGTGCTGGAGCTGCAACTCGGCCGCGACGTGCTGCCGGGCAAGCTCGCGGCCTGCGGTCTCGCCGTGATCAATCCGCCGTGGAAGTTCGAGGAGGCGATGCGCGAGGCGCTGCCGTGGATCGCGGCGCGTCTCGGTCCCGGCGTGCGCGCTACGATTTCTGCGCCACCCGTTGCTGAAGCCAGCGCGCCGGCTCGGGCGTCAGGAGGGTGATGACGAAGGAGACGGCGCAGAGCGCGGCGCCGCTCAGGATGGCGCCGGCGTAGGAGCCGAAGAAGTCGTAGGCGTAGCCGGCGGCGGGCGAGCCCAGCAGGGCGCCGAAGCCGACGCCGCTGTAGAGCGCGCCGATCACCGAGCCCAGGGCGCGACCGCCGAAATAGTCGGCGGCGTGCGAGGGCGCGTTGGCGACGAAGCCGCCGTAGAAGGCGCCGAAGACGAGGGCGAAGACGACGAGGGCGGGCGCGCTGGTCGATTGCGTCCACATCACCATCATGGCGCCCGCGCCGACATACATGGCGCCGAAGGAGAGGCGGCGGCCCAGCAGGGTGGTGATGCTGGCGAACAGGAAGCGGCCGGCGGTGCTGCCGACACCCAGCAGCACGATCAGCAGCACGCCGAAGCCTTCGCCCAGCCCCACGTCGACGGCGTAGGGCGTGAGGTGGACGAAGGGCACGAACAGGCCGAACGACATGAGGAGGGCGCCGACATAGATCGACCAGAAGGGCAGCGTGCGGACGGCCTCGCGCAGGGTGAGGCCGGGCGGGATCGCCGGGGCGCTTCCCTTGGGCGCCGGCGGATCGCCGTCGGGAGCGAGGCCGTAATGCTCGGGGGCGCGCCGGATCAGGAGGCCGGAGGCGATCGCGCCCACGACGCTGAGAGCGGCGAGCACGAGGTAGGTGTTGCGCCAGCCGACATGGGCGATCAGCTCCCAGGCGAGCGGCGCACCGAGCAGCGTGCCGACGCCGATGCCCGCCACGGCGATGCCGCTCGCGGTGCCGCGCTTCCTGACGAACCAGCGCTGCACAGCCGCGACGCTCGGCACGTAGGAGAAGCCCACGCCCACGCCGACGCCGAGCCCGTAGCCGAGGTAGATCTGCCAGAGAGAATCGGCCTGCGAGGCGACGACGAGGCCCGCCGCGATCAGCAGCAGGCCGCCGATCACCACCGGCCGCGGGCCGGTGCGGTCGGCGATCAGGCCGGCGGGAAAGCCCAGGATGAAATAGAGGAAGGCCGAGATCGAGAAGACCAGCGAGGTCTCGCCGCGCCTGGCGCCGAACGCGGCCTCGAGCTCGGCGAAGAAGGCGGCGAAGGAATAGGCGACGAGGTAGCCCGTCATCATGGCGAGGAACGCGCCGGCGACCACCCACCAGCCGGTGAAAACGCGGGGGCCGGTCACTTCTTCGGCGTCCAGCCCCAGAGGTCCTTGGCGGCCTTGGCGAGCGCGGGATCGAGCGGCGGCTCGACGATCTCGATGCCGCGGCCGAGTTCCTCCACCAGGATGCCCAGGCCCTTGAGCCGCGCATGCTTCTTGTCGTCCGAGGCGACCACGTGCCAGGGCGCATTCTTGGTGTCGGTCTTCTCCAGCAGATCGTCGTAGGCCTCGAGGTAGTCCTTGCGCTTGGCGATGTTGCGGAAGTCCTCGAGGCCGACCTTGTGGCGCTTGTTGGGGCGGCTGAGGCGGTCGATCATGCGCCGCTTCTGCTCCTCGGCGCTGACATGGACCAGGATCTTGACGACGCGGACGCCGTCGTCGGTGAGCTGCCGCTCGAACTCGTTGATCTCGCCGTAGGCGCGCTTCCACTCGGCCTTGGTGCAGAAGCCCTCGATGCGCTCGACCAGCACGCGGCCGTACCAGGTGCGGTCGAAGATCGCCCAGTTGCCGCGCATCGGCAGCCGGTCCCAGAAGCGCCAGAGATAGTGGCGGCCCTGCTCCTCGGGCGTCGGCGCGCCGATCCGCCAGACGTGCACCGACTTGGGCTCGAGGCCGGCGACGGCGCGCTCGATCAGGCCGCCCTTGCCGGCGGCGTCCCAGCCGTCGAGGCCGATGACGACGCGGCCGCCGGTCCGCAGATGGTGGATCTGCAGGTCGAGCAGCCGGTTCTGCAGTTTCTTGAGCTCGTGCTCGTACCTGTCGTCGTCGAGCGGACCGTCGATCAGTTCGATCTCGTCCAGCCGCGGCCATTTGCCCATCGTTTCCTCCACGGCGGATCGTGCCAAATGCGCGGGGAGATTGACAGCGCGAAGCCGCACGACGACTAATCTCGCCGAATGGCCGAAGCCGAACCCACAATTCGCTACACGGTGCGCGCGGGCAAGCCCGTCGTGGAGGTCGGCGGCAGCTGGACGGTGTTCAGCGTCCGCGGCATCCGCGAGAAGGCGCGCAAGGCCCTGGCCGCGGCCGGGACGGCCAAGGCGCAGCGCAGCATCGATGCGAGCGGCGTCGAGCGGCTCGATACGGCGGGCGCGCTCGAGATCCTGCAGCTCGCCGGCGGCGGGCCGGACGCCGAGGTCGCCGCACGGGACCGGGCCCAGGCCGACCTCTTCGAGGTGGTCCGCAAGAACATGTGCGAGGCCCATCCGGAGCGCCACACCAACTGGCTGTCGCACTGGCTGGAGGAGATCGGCCGCAACACGCTCGAGCTCTACAAGCAGGCGCTGGCGCTCTGCGCCTTCTTCGGCGAGATCCTCGTCGTGTTCGTCGAAGCCTGCCTCAGCCCCAAGCGCTTCCGGCCGAACGCCGTGATCCGCCAGATGTACGAGGTGTGGATCCGCGCACTCACCATCGTCGGCGTGCTGTGCTTCCTGATCGGCGTCGTCATCGCCTACCAGGGCGTCGAGCAGCTCCGCCAGTTCGGCGCGGAGACCTTCACCGTCGAAGCGGTCGGCATCGGCATGTTCCGCGAGCTCGGGCCGCTGCTCACCGCCATCATCGTCGCCGGCCGCTCGGGCAGCGCCTTCACCGCCCAGATCGGCACGATGCAGGTCAACCAGGAGGTCGACGCCATGCGCACGATCGGGCTCAACCCGGTTGAGTGGCTGGTGCTGCCGCGCATCAGCGCGCTGATCATCTCGATGCCGCTGCTCGCCTTCTGGGGCGACATGGCGGGCCTCTTGGGCGGCGCGGTCGCCTGCACCATTTACCTCGACTTCACCTTCGTGCAGTTCTTCGACCGGCTGCGCGACACGGTCGGCGCCTGGCATTTCTACACCGGCATGATCAAGGCACCGGTGTTCGGCGCGGTGATCGCCACGATCGGCTGCTTCGAGGGCCTGCAGGTCAGGGGCAGCGCCGAGAGCGTGGGCCAGCTCACCACCAAGTCGGTGGTCGAGTCGATCTTCTGCGTGATCGTGCTCGACGCGATCTTCTCGATCATCTTCCTGCTCGCAGGCGTGTGATGCCCGAAGGCGGCCAGCTCGTCGATCACCGCGACGGACGCGACGTCGTGCTCCGCCTGCGCGGTGTGCGCACGCAGTTCGGCGACAAGGTGATCCACAACAATCTCGATTTCGACGTATTCCGCGGCGAGATTGTCGGCTTGGTGGGCGGCTCGGGCACCGGCAAGTCGGTGCTGCTCCGGACCATCATCGGGCTGAACGAGGCGCGCGAGGGCACCATCGAGATGCTGGGCGTCGACACGAGCACCCTGCACGGGCGCGCCAAGCGCGAGATGCTGGCGCGGACGGGGGTGCAGTTCCAGGACGGCGCGCTGTTCTCCTCGCTGAGCGTCACCGAGAACATCATCGTGCCGATCCGCGAGCATGCCGAGCTCGAAGACGAGACCATGCGCGAGATCGCGGCGCTCAAGGTGGCGCTGGTCGGCCTGCCGGCCGACACCGGGGAGAAGAAGCCGTCGGAGCTCTCCGGTGGCATGCGCAAGCGCGC
>CAYRBQ010000340.1:0-4951 GCA_964422305.1 uncultured Reyranella sp.
GGCCCTGATCGAGCGCATGCCCAATCTGAGCTTGCCCGAGAAGGACAAGCCGGCTTGGCGGCGCAGCTTCACCCTGCGCGGCCTCAGCAAACTTCCGGCGGTGTGGCACTGATCATGACGGCACGCTGGCGGGGCGAGGGCGGCCAACACCGAGGCGCCCGCCCCTACCAAGAAGACAGTTGGCGTCTTTCGACGCTGGGCGACGGATCCTTGCTGGCGGTGGTGGCCGACGGCATGGGGGGGCATGCCGGCGGCGCGACGGCAAGCAAGCTCGCGGTCGAGGCCTTCGTCCATGCGGTCGAGCAGGGAGGCGGACTGGCCGACGGGCTGGACGACGCCAATGCCGCGGTCGGCAAGGGGGCGGCCGGAAAGTCGGAACTCGCCGGCATGGGCGCGACGCTGGTCGGCGTGCACCTGCGCGGCGATGAAGTCCGCTGGATCAGCGTGGGCGATTCCCCGTTCTACCTTGTCGAGGGAGGCAAGCTGGAGCGGCTGAACGCCGATCACTCGATGGCGCCGCAGATCGACCAGATGGTGAAGCGCGGCATGCTCACCCAGGAGGAGGCCGACCATCATCCCGGCCGCCATACCTTGCGTGAGGCTGTGATGGGCGAGCCGCTCACTCTGATCGACAAGGGCAGTCGCCGGCTCGGCCCTGATGCGCGGTTGCTGGTTTGCAGCGACGGCGTACAGAGCCTGAAGCCCGAGCAGATCCTGTCGCAGGCGGCGCTACCGGTCGATCGCATCATCTCGGCGGTGCTCGGCGCGGCCAAGGAACACCAGGACAACATCACCGTGGTCAAACTGGAGCGCGCGCGATGAGCGGCCCCGTCGTCATCGAAGTCACGCGCGGCCCGCTGGTTGAGAGCCGTCACGAGGGTATCGCCGCGGTGGTGAAGGCCGACGGCACGGTCGTGGAAGCCTGGGGCGACATCGACGCGGCCATCCTGCCACGCTCGGCCAACAAGCCCATCCAGGCCATGGCCTTCGTCGAAAGCGGCGCTGTGGAGCGTTTCGGGCTGGGCGACGAGCATATCGCGCTCGCCTGCGCCTCGCACAGCGGCGAGACGCGGCACGTCGAGACGGTCCGGGCGTGGCTGGCAAAAGTCGGGCTGAGTGAATCCGATCTTGAATGCGGCGCCCACGCCCCGCGGCTGCAGGCGAGCATCGAGGCGCTGGCGCGCGCTAACGCGCTGCCGACGCCCGCCTTCAACAACTGCTCGGGCAAGCATTCGGGCTTCCTGACGACCGCGGTGACCTACGGCGAACCGACCAAGGGCTACATCAAGTACGACCATCCGGTGCAGAAGCGGCTCAGGTCGATCATGACGGACCTTTGCGGCGTCGATGCCGGTGGCTTTGCGCACGGAATCGATGGCTGCGGTATCCCCACGCTCGCGACGCCGCTGCGGCGCCTCGCCCAGGCAATGGCGTCGATGGCCGATCCGTCGCGGCTGTCGAGCAAGCACGCCGACGCTGCCGTCCGCATCCGCACGGCGATGAATGCCGAGCCGTTCATGGTCGCGGGCTCGGGCCGGTTCTGCACCCGCGTCAACGAGAGCGCACCGGGCGTCATCCAGGTGAAGACCGGCGCGGAGGGCGTGTTCTGCGGCATGCTGCCGACCCTGGGCCTGGGCGTTGCCATCAAGATGTGGGACGGCGCTGAGCGCGCGTCGGAGGTCGCGATGGCCACGTTGCTCGATCATCTTGGCGTCCTGCCCAAGGGCCGGAGTGACGAGATCCTGCACCCGCCGGTGAAGAACGTGGTCGGCCTGCTGGTCGGCGAGATGAGGCCGGCGAAGACCTGGCTGGGCTGAGGCCCGCCGTGAGCGTGACGCTCGACATCCTGGAGATCGGCGCACGCGGCGACGGCATCGCCGAGCTGGAAGGGCAACGCTACTTCGTGCCGTTCACGTTGCCGGCCGAGACGGTGGAAGCCGAACCGCGCGACGAACGAGGCGAGGGCATCGCCTGCGATCTGCTCGAGGTATTGGCGCCGTCGCGTCACCGGGAAGCAGCCCCCTGCGCGCATTTCGGCACCTGCGGCGGCTGCGCGCTGCAGCACTGGCGACGCGACATCTACACGGGCTGGAAGGTCGAGCTGATCCGGCGGGCGCTGCAGCAGCGAGGCGTGAAGGCTCCGTCATTCATGCCGCCGCTCGCCTGTGAACCTGCCGAGCGCCGCCGGGCCGACATCGTCCTGCGCCGGCAGGGCCGCAAGGTGCTGGCGGGCTTCCACGAGCGGGCAAGTCCAAAGGTCGTGGACGTCGGAACCTGCACCGTTGCCCGGCCGGCAATCAACGCTGCCTTCGCACCGCTGCGGCAGGCCATGGCAGACGTGCTGCCCGACGGCACGTCCGCAGACGCGATCATGAACGAGACCGATACCGGCCTCGACGTGCTGCTGCGGCCGCACAAGAAGCTCGCTTTGAGCCTGCCGCTCCGCGAACGGCTGGTGACGCTGGCGGAGGAGGCGAACTTCGCACGCCTGAGCTGGGGCGACCGCGCGACGGCCGAGCCGGTCGTCACGCGACGCGTGCCTTCTCTGGTCCTGGGCGAAGTGACGGTCGAGCCGCCGCCCGGCGTCTTCCTGCAGGCGACCAAGCGCGCCGAGGTGACCATGCGTGCCGCGGTCACCGCGTGGCTGGCCGACGCCGCCAATGTCGCCGACCTGTTTGCCGGTGTCGGCGCCCTTACCCTCGGGCGCACGGGCAGGCTTTCGCTGTTCGAGAGCGACAAGCCGGCCGTTGGCGCCGTCGACGCCGCGGCACGCAAGCTCGGCGGCAATCGCGTGACGGCGCATCATCGCGACCTGTTCCGCAATGCTCTCACGGGGGCCGAACTCAACGCCTTCGACGCCGTGGTCCTCGACCCGCCACGGGCCGGTGCGGCCGCTCAATGTGCCGAGCTTGCACAATCGAAGGCGAAGCGCATCGTCTACGCCTCGTGCGATCCCGGCAGCTTCGCGCGCGACGCGCGCGGCCTGCAGGATGCCGGGTACCGACTGGAGAAACTCATGCCTATCGACCAGTTCCTCTGGTCGGCGCATGTTGAACTGATTGCGCTACTGACCAAATGAACGCGGGAGACGTCCGATGATGTTCGATCTCAAAGGCAAGGTGGCCGTCGTAACCGGCGGCAGCCGTGGCATCGGCCGCTCGATCTGCGAGCAGATGGCCGAGCACGGCGCGAAGGTCGTGGTGTCGAGCCGCAAGCTGCCGGCCTGCGAGGAGGTCGTGAAGGGCATCAAGGCCAAGGGCGGCGAGGCGATCGCCGTCGCCGCCAGCATCTCCGACAAGGCGCAGCTCGAGAACCTGGTCGCGGAGGCCCGCAAGGCCTACGGCAAGATCGACATCATGGTCTGCAACGCCGCTTCCAATCCCTACTTCGGCCCGCTCAGCGGCCTGAAGGAGGAGGTGTTCCAGAAGATCATGCAGAACAACGTGATGTCGAACCTCTGGCTGATGAACATGGTCGGACCGGAGATGGCGGAGCGCAAGGACGGCGCCTTCATCATCGTCTCGTCGATCGGCGCATTGGTCGGTTCGGCTCACATAGCGGCCTACAACATGAGCAAGGCCGCGGATCTATCGCTCGTGAAGTCGCTTGCCATGGAGTGGGGCAAGCACAACATCCGCGTCAACGCCATCGCGCCCGGCCTCATCCAGACCGACTTCGCCAAGGCACTGTGGGAGAACCCACAGATCCGATCGGCGCAGGAGAGCAAGGCGGCGCTGAAGCGCATCGGCCAGCCCGACGACATTGGCGGTGTGGCGGTGTTTCTCGCTTCGCGAGCGGGAGCCTTCGTCTGCGGTCAGTGCATCATCGCCGACGGCGGCGTGATCGGCGCAGGCGCGGAGTAGGAGCGGCCGTCGGGCCGCCCATCATCAAGCCGCTACGTCGAGCTCGCACCAGACGGGGACATGGTCCGACGGCTCGGTCTTGCCGCGCTCGGCCTTGTCGATGCCGACGGCGGTCAGCCGGTCTGCAGCCTGCGGCGACAGCAGCAGGTGGTCGATCCGGAGCCCGTTGCCCTTCTGCCAGGCGCCGGCCTGGTAGTCGTAGAAGGTGTAGCACTCGTCATCGGCGTGGAAGGTGCGGATGGCGTCGGTCAGGCCGAGGTTGAGGAGCTTGCGCAGGGCCGCGCGCGACTGGGGTTGGCAAAGTGCGTCGTTGGCGAAGGCCACCGGATCGTAGACGTCCATCTCGGTCGGGCAGACGTTGTAGTCGCCGCCCAGCACGAACATCTCCTCGCGCTTCAGGAGCTCACGGGCATGGCCCAGCAGGCGCTCCATCCAGGCGAGCTTGTAGGCGAACTTCTCGGTGCCGATTGGGTTGCCGTTGGGCAGGTAGATGCCGCCGACAGTCAGGGGACCGCGCGGCGTGTGGACACGGCCCTCGATGTAGCGGGCAGGCTCATCCTCGGCGTGGCCGGGCAGGGCGCGGGCGGTGATGTCGAACGGATGCTGCGAGAGGAGCGCGACGCCGTTGAAGCCCTTCTGGCCCACGATGGCGACCTTGTAGCCCGCAGCCTCGACCTCGAGCGTCGGAAACTGCGGCTCCTGTGCCTTGATCTCCTGCAGGACGACCACGTCGGGCTTGGCGCGCTGCAGCCACGAAACCAGGTTCCCGGTCCGCTTGCGGACGGAATTGACGTTCCAGGTCGCGATCTTCATCGCGGCAGGATCACACGCTGAAGGAGTTGCCGCAGCCGCAGGAGGAGGTGGCGTTCGGGTTCTTCACCTGGAAAGCCGCGCCGACCATCTCCTCGACATAGTCGAGCTCGCTGCCCTTCAGCAGCTCCAGCGAGGTGCTGTCGACCAGCACCGCGGCGCCGTCGCGCTCGATCACGAGGTCGTCTTCGTTGCGCTGCTCTTCGAAGGAGAAATTGTACTGGAAGCCCGAGCAGCCGCCGCCCAGGACCGCCACCCGCATCATCACGGGCTTGGCC
>CAYRBQ010000341.1:0-4942 GCA_964422305.1 uncultured Reyranella sp.
CAAGATCCTCTTCAAGCCGGAGGCCGCGAAGCTGCTGGCGGCCGAGCTCGCCTCGCCGAAATACCGCTGCGACGTGGTGGCGATGGGCACCAACACCGATCCCTACCAGCCGGTCGAGCGCGACCTGAAGGTGACGCGCCAGATCCTGCGCGTGCTCTCGGACTTCAACAATCCGGTGGGCATCGTCACCAAGAACCACCTGATCACGCGCGACATCGACATCCTGGCCGACATGGCCAGACGCAACCTCGCCGAGGTGTTCCTCTCGGTGACGACCCTCGACAAGGATCTCGCACGCACGATGGAGCCGCGCGCCTCGGCGCCGCACCGCAGGCTCGCGGCGATCAAGGAACTGTCCGACGCCGGCATCCCGACCGGCGTGATGAGCGCGCCGATGATCCCGGGGCTGAACGACCACGAGATGGAGTCGATCCTGGAGGCCGCGACCAAGGCCGGCGCCACGCGGGCGGGCTACACGGTCCTGAGGCTGCCGCTCGAGATCAAGGACCTGTTCGAGGAATGGCTGCGCGCGAACCGGCCGGACCGCGCCGAACGCGTGCTGTCGCTGGTCCGCCAGATGCGCGGCGGCGAGCTCTACAAGGCGAAGTTCGGCGAGCGCATGAGGGGCGAGGGACCGATCGCCCAGCTTCTCAGCCAGCGCTTCACCGCCGCCGTGAAGCGGCTCGATCTCAACCGCATCCGCTACCGCCTCGACACGCTGCGCTTCGCTGTCCCTGAGTCGGCGCGAACCGCCCTGGTCGATGCCAAGCGCGATGCGCGTCAGATGAAGCTTCTTTGAAAGGGAGAGCCCGATGGCCGACGAGATCGTCTTCTACACCAACCCGCAATCGCGCGGGCTCACGACGCACTGGATGCTGGAGGAGATCGGCTGCCCCTACCGCATGGTGGTGAAGGAGTTCGGGCCGGACATGAAGTCGGCCGACTATCTCGCGATCAATCCGATGGGCAAGGTACCCGCACTCGTGCACGGCAAGACCGTCGTCACCGAAACCGGCGCGATCCTCGCCTACCTCGCCGATCTCTTTCCCGCCTCGAAGCTGGCGCCGTCGGTCGGCGATCGCGGCGCCTACTATCGCTGGCTGTTCTTCGTCGCGGGCTGCGGCGAGCCTGCGATGGGCAACAAGGCGGCGGGCTGGGAGCCGACGCCGGAGAAGCAGCGGTCGTTCGGCTACGGCTCCTACCAGGCGACCATGGACACGCTGGAGAAGGCGGTCGCCGGCAAGCGCTTCATCGCCGCCGACCATTTCACCGCCGCCGACCTCTACGTCGCCTCGTTCCTCAACTTCGGCATGATGTTCGGTGTCATCGAGAAGCGCCCGGCCTTCGAGATCTACGTGAAGCCGCATGTCGAGCGTCCCGCCTGGCTCAAGGTGGCGCCCAGCATGGGCGGCTAATCCAGGAACCGGACCTTCGGCCAGAGCTCGCGCCAGCGCTTGGTGGCGATGCGTTCGTCGTATTCGCGGCGCCGGCGGCGGCCGAACGGGGTGGGGCGGCAGCAGAGGTTGAGCAGGTCGTCGGTGCCGAGCGGAGCGATCACGGTCAGGGAGTCGTCCGGCTCCAGGCGCACGCCGATGCCGGTCACGCTCTCCAGCCAGTAGATCATCGAGTCGGCCGTATCCTTGTGCTGCGGCAGGCCTTTCCAGACATGCATGCGTGCCTGGTTGCGCACCTGCCAGGGCAGGCCGGGCACCAGGCGGTCGAGCGCCGCCTCGTATTCCTGCTCCCGCTCCTTCGAGAGGTCGGCCGCGTCGTAGTAGATGACGTCGATGTCGGCCGGCGGGCGCGGCGGCTCGATCCCGTGCAGGCGATCCCACACGCGATTGCGCACGAAGCCCGCGGCGATGCACCAGTCGGGCAGCATAAGTGCGCGCGCCGCGCGGAGCTGCGCCATCGCGACGGTGTCGCGTCTCATGGTCTCGGCGATGAAGTTGTCGGACACGGGCATGTCAGGGCCGCACCGTCGCCTTGACCGGGATCTGCAGGACCATCCCGGCGAAGATCTGGAACGACGGCACGCCGATCCCGGTCTGGACCACCGAGTATTGCGGCTCGATGAAGAGGTTGAGCACCTTGCCGTCGGGATGTTCGAAGACGCGGCCCAGGCCGAGGCCGACCGGCACCACCGAGCTGCGGCCGAGATCGAAGGTCGAGATGCCCGACGAGCGCAGGTAGTAGCCGTTGTCGAGGTTGTAGAAGACGAGCGGCTGGACGGTCAGGGTCTGCAGGCTGCCGTCGAACGACTGCTGGTAGGAAGTGAGCGCCGAGGTCAGCCCCCAGTCGTGCGGCAGGCTGATCACGGTCTGCACGCCGCCCTGCCACTTGCCCGATCCCAGTGCCGGGCTGCTGGCGGTCGGTGCGACGAGAAGCGGGCCGATGCCGATCTTGTTGCGGCCGAACCTGTGGATCGCCATGTCGAAGACGGTGAGGTCGCCGATCCCGTTCGAGGCGTCGTGGGGCGTCCAGGCGTTCGAGATCACCGGCAGCGAGGCGCGCATGAGCTGGTCGATGCCGAGCGCATCGTGCGGCAGCACGCCCCGCATGAAGAGCTGGTTGGCGCCGCTGCCAGGCTGCCCGGACATCACGGGCTGGACGTAATTGTGCGCCATCACGGCCATCTTCGGCGTCAGCGGGTTGTTGGCGCTGTTCTGCAGGCCTTCGGGATCCGTCGCCGCGGCCGGGCCGGGCACGGCGAACGACAAGGCGGCCAGGGCCCGAAGCAGCGCTTTCATCGCGGGGATTATCGGGGTGCGGGCTGCCCGCGCAAGGCGCACGGCCCGCGCGGCATGGGACTGTTTCATGCCCACAGGCATCTGGGCGATGATCGCCGTCCATGCCGAGCTTTCGATACGAACTGCGCTGCGAGGCCCAAGGACCCTGCATCGTCGCCGGCGTCGACGAAGCCGGCCGCGGACCGCTGGCCGGGCCGGTGGTCGCCGCCGCCGCGGTGATCGATCGCGACCGGGCGAAGCGCAAGCTCCTGCGCATGATCGACGATTCGAAGAAGCTCAGCCACGAGGCGCGCGAGGACGCCTACGAGGCGATGGTCGAGTCGGGCATCGTGCAGTTTGCCGTGGCCGAGGCGAGCGTCGAGGAGATCGACCGCATCAACATCCTGCAGGCGACCTTCCTCGCCATGCGGCGGGCCGTGCAGGCGCTCGCGGCGGCGCCGGCCGTGCTGCTGATCGACGGCAACCAGACGCCGCCGCAGCTTCCCTGCCGCGCCGAGACGATCGTCGGCGGCGATGCGCACTCCTACTCGATCGCCGCCGCGTCGATCGTGGCCAAGGTGACGCGCGATCGCCAGATGGCGGCACTCGCCGCGTCGTTTCCGGGCTACGGCTGGGAGACCAACCGCGGCTACGGCAGCGCCGAGCATCTGCAAGCCCTCGAACTTCTCGGGCCGACCCCGCACCACCGTATGAGCTTCGCGCCGTTGAACCGTCTACTCTGAGGGCATGCTGAAGCTCTTCTACGCCGCCCACACCTGCTCGCTGGCCACCCACATCGCGCTCGAGGAGGTCGGTGCCGACTACACGACCGTGCGCATCGACTTCTCCAAGGAGCAGCAGAAGTCGGCCGACTACCTCAAGGTCAACCCGAAGGCCCGCGTGCCGGCGCTGGTGACCGATCGCGGAATCCTGACGGAGACGCCGGCGATGCTGGTCTATGTCGCCCAGAGCTTTCCCGCGGCGAAGCTCGCGCCGATGGACGATGCCTTCGTCTTCGCCGAGGTGCAGGCCTTCAATTCCTACCTGTGCTCGCACCTGCACGTCGCTCATGCGCATCGCATGCGCGGCCACCGCTGGGTCGACGCCGACGACACGGCCGCCATCGCCGCCATGCAGCGCAAGGTGCCGGAATCGGTCGGCGACGCGTTCGCCTTGGTCGAGCGCGAGTTGCTGCGGGGCCCCTGGGTGATGGGCGAGCGCTACACGATCTGCGACCCCTATCTCTTCACGCTCGCACAATGGCTCGAGGCCGACGGTGTCGACCTCGCGCGCATTCCCGGTGTGATCGACCATCGCCGCCGCATGTCCGAACGCGAGGCCGTGAAGAAGGCGATCGCTCAGGAACTCGCTTAGTCTTCCGGACCGCGAGCGTCCCGCTCGCTCATGATTCTGAGGCGAGCGGGACGCTCGCGGTCCGGGAGAGCATGAGGGCGGTGTCCGCTACTGCAGGCGCTTCAGCAGCTTCTCGCGCACGGTGGGGTCCATCCGGGCAACGGTCATGATGGTCTTGTACTCGTCGAGCGACAGGCCCTCGCTGGAAACCGCTTTCTCTACAGCGTCGCCGGCCTCGTTGCTGATGCGCTCCTTGTCGTCGGCATTCGGTGCTTCGGCCATCTTCTGCTCGTAGGCCGTCGCGATGACGGAGATCTTCTTCACTGCCGCCGCCGTGGCATCGAGCTTCTGGTCGGAGATGGTCGCGGCCGGCGCATCGGCGGGCTGGTTCTGGGCACCTGCCGGGAGCGCGATGAACAGGCCGATGGCGGCCAGCGGTACGGCGCAAAAGCGGGCGATCGGATTCATGGTCGATCCTCTCGTGAGATGGCTGGAACGTCAGTGCGGACGATCGAGCTTGAGATCGATCGTCAGATCGGTCGGCTCGGGGTCGTGCGGCCTGAGGCTGGCCGAGTCGGGATCGGCCCAGCTTGCGACGTTCACGACCACGCCGAGCTCGTTCTCCTCGTCCTCGACGCGCTCGACGATGTTCAGGCCGCGGCCGTCGATGAAATAGGTGTGCTCGCCGAAGATGCCCTCGAGCTGGGACATCAGCGGATGCTCGACTGGGATCGGCTTCGCGTTGAGCTGGGTCAGCGTCCGCTCGATCTGTGCAGGCGTCATCTTCATCGCTCTCTCCTCCGATGGCGTTGCTCGATCAATGACCGCCGCGGCGGGCGGTTGCTGTGACATCGACGGCG
>CAYRBQ010000342.1:0-4933 GCA_964422305.1 uncultured Reyranella sp.
GCCGCCGACGCCGGTCCCCGATTCGAACACCCGCGCCGTCATGCCGATCTCGCGCAGGGCATGAAGCTGGTAGAGGCCGGACATGCCGGCGCCGATGATGATGGCGTCGAAGTCGAGCTTCGGCCCGGGGTTCCCTGTCGTCATGCAAAGCAGCGTAGCTGTGGCATCGGGGACACGGCAACAACGGCGCGCCGCACAGCGGATGTTTGTGCGCGGGCGGGCAACCGATCAAGCGCTTTTCCGTTGGGCCCGAACAACAGCAGGAGAGGTCACATGCTGAAGCCCATCGTCACTCTGGCCGTGCTGGCCGGTACCGTCGTCGCCGGCTGCTCGATCCGCTCGGAGCGCGTCGTCGAGGCCCCGGCCGCGACCACCACCCAGCGCACCACCACGGTCGCGACCGACCCATACACGCCGTCGACCACCACGACGACCACCTACACGACGCCGACCCGCTAACGCGTCTCATGATCTCTTCCCCTGCGCGGAGTCCGCGCAGGGGAAGTGCCCTCGTCATACGAGGGCGATGGGGTTCATGACCCCTCCGTCAGACTAGCAGGCTGACACCTCCCCCGCAGACGGGGGAGGAAGTTTGATCACTGGCGGGTGCAGGTTCCGGCGTACAGAGCATCGGCCGCGCACACCTTGCCACCCGGCAGGGTGCAGTCGCCCCGCTCCGGCGTTACACCCGACGCGGACGTGACGGCATATCGCCCGCCCGTTATCGCGCAGTACCGCCCCGCCGCCGTCACGTAGCCCGTCACGCGGAGCCCACCCTTCGGGCACTCGCCGCGGAACAGCGCCCATTCCTCGCATTGATAGTTGTCGGTGAAGACGCAGACGCCGAACTGCCCGCCGTCGGGCCGGCGATCCATCTGCAGCGCGCCGCCCTGTTCCAGGCAGCGAATTGACGCGGGATTGGCGAGCTGCGGCTGAGGCGGCATCTGCGCCGCCGCCGTCATCGTCCACGAAACCGCAACCATCGTCAGCGCCACTGCGCGCATGCCTCACCTCGATGACGTGAGGATTGCGCGCGCCTTCCCTCCATGTCCAGAGTGCGTCCGGACATGGTGACGGCCGCCTCTTCAGCCCCCGACGAAAGCGTCAAGCGCCTGCTGCCGTGGGTGGTGGCGGTGGCGTTCTTCATGCAGTCGCTCGACACGACGATCCTGAACACGGCCGTGCCCGCCATCGCCGAGTCGATGGACGTGACACCGCTCAACGTGAAGTCGGTGCTGGCGAGCTACACGCTCTCGCTCGCCGTCTTCATCCCGATCAGCGGCTGGATGGCCGACCGCTTCGGCACGCGCCGCGTCTTCGCCGCCGCCATCGGCCTCTTCACCCTGGGCTCGCTGCTCTGTGGCCTCGCGACCAGCATCGAGATGCTGGTGGCCTTCCGCGTCCTGCAGGGCATGGGCGGCGCCATGATGATGCCGGTCGGCCGCATGACGCTCGCACGCACCTTCGCCAAGGGCGACCTCGTGAAGGCGATGAGCTTCGTGGCCATCCCGGCGCTGATCGGCCCGATGATCGGGCCGGTGGCGGGCGGCGCCATCGTGCACTGGCTGCACTGGAGCGTGGTGTTCTTCCTCAACATCCCGGTCGGCATTCTGGGGCTCTACCTCGTGCTGCGCCTGCTGCCGGACTATCGCGAGTCCGACACCCATCCGCTCGACTTCGTCGGCCTGGTGCTGTTCGGCTCGGGCATCGCGCTGCTCTCCTACGTGCTGGAGGTGTTCGGCGACCACACGCACGGCACGGGCGCGATCCTGGGCATGCTCGCGCTCTCGGGCGTCCTGCTGGCGGGCTATGGCATCCGCGCCATGTCGACCGCCTTCCCGCTGCTCGACCTCACCCTGTTCAGGATCCGCACCTTCCGCTCGGCGGTGAGCGGCGGCTTCTTCACGCGGCTGGGGCTGGGCGGCATTCCCTTTCTCTTCCCGCTGCTCTACCAGGTGGGGCTGGGCTTCACGCCGATCCAGTCCGGCCTGCTGGTGCTGCCGCAGGCCATCGCCTCGCTCGGCATGAAGACCTTCCTGCCCGTGATCCTGGCGAGGTTCGGCTACCGCACCGTGCTGCTCGTCAACACCGTCATGTGCGGCGTGATGATCATGGCGTTCTTCACGGTCGGCGCCGAGACGCCGCTCTGGCGGATCGTGGCGCAGTCCTTCGTGCTCGGCTTCTTCACGTCCATGCAATACACCGCCATGAACACGCTGGTGTATGCCGACGTCGAAGGTCGCCAGACCAGCGGCGCCAGCACGATCTACACGACCGCCCAGCAGCTCGCGATCAGCTTCGGCGTGGCGGGTGCCGCGCTGATCGCCGCGTTCTTCGTGCCGTCGGGCGATGCCGTGCAGGCCGCCGCCATCATCGGCGGCGTGCAGCGGGCGTTCTTGTTTCTCGGCGTCCTCACGATCGTGTCGGCGATCGTGTTCGTCGAGCTCAAGTCCGACGATGCCGCGGACGTCGCGCACCGCGACAAGAGCCCGGCGGTGTCAGACCATCACGGCGAACACTAGTTGAGGCGCCAGATCGCGGCGTTGAGCAGGGTCGCGAAGGCGATCCAGGCGAGATAGGGCACGAGCAAAGCCGCAGCGAGACCGTCGATACGTCGGAACTTCAACGCGGTCGCCAGCACGGCGATGTCGAGCGCCAGGATGACGACGAGCGCCAGCCCGATGCTCCGCAGGCCGAAGAAGGCGACGCTCCACCCGAGATTGAGCGCGAGCTGGAGCGCGAAGAGCGTCAGCGGCGCCCGCGTCGCATTCCCGTCGGCGCTGCGCCACACCCGCCACGCGGCGATCGCCATCAGGACATAGAGCGCGGTCCATACCGGGCCGAACACCGAATTGGGCGGGTTGAACGAGGGCTTCGCGATGCCGGTGTACCAGGTCGAAACGCTGGTCGCGGTCACCGCCGCACCGAGCGCGCCGACCAGGAGGCAGATGCCGACGACGACCGTCAGCGCCAGCAGATCGGCGCCGGCAGTCAGGCCGGGACGGCGCGCGCTCACGACAGCAGGCTCGCGCCCACGTTGATGGTGAGCGCCAGGATCGCCGTGTTGAACGAGAACGCCACGATGCCGTGGATCAAGCTGATGCGTCGCATCGCCCGCGAGATGGTGGCGACGTCGCCGGTCTGGGCGGCGCAGCCGATCACGAACGCGTAGTAGAGGAAGTCGCGATAGTCGGGCGGCCGGTCGCCGGGAAACTTGAGGCCGCCGGGGCCGTCGTCGTCGGGCCGGTAATAGACGTTGGCGTAGTGCAGCGTGAACACCAGGTGCGTGAAGGTCCAGGACAGCGCCACCGTCCCGACGGAGATGCCGAGCGCGTGCGTCAGCGAGGCATGCGGCTGCTTCAGCACCGCGAGCTCGGCGAAAATGGTGCCGAAGCTCGCCGCCGCGCTCACGATCACCACCAGCAGGATGACCCAGTCGCCCTCGTCGTACAGCGCGGCGCGCTCGTAGCAGGTCTCCACGGTCGACTTCGAGATCATGCGCAGGGTGGCAACGATGTAGACCAGTGCCATCAGGTCCCAGCTCAGCAGGAACCTGACCTCGAGCCGGGTGTCCTGCGGCAGGACCAGGAACAGCACGAATCCGGCGACGAACGAGAGGAGAAGCCGGGCGCGGGCCCGGACGAAACGGACGAAGCCGCGGGTGGATACGGAGTTGTCGGTCATGTCTCTCCCCGCCCCACTGTGCCATCTCGGCGGCCGCCCGCAATCGCTGTAATCTCGCCGGGATGCTTTTCGATGCGATGGATCTCGCGGCGACCTTCGTGTTCGCCATCAGCGGCGCCACGCGCGGCGTCCGCAGGCGGCTCGACCTGTTCGGCGTGCTGGTCGTCGCCTGGGTCGCGGCGGTCGCAGGCGGCATCGCGCGCGACCTGCTGATCGGCGCCATACCGCCGGCGGCGATCGCCAATTGGCGCTACCTCGCCGTGACCGTCGCCGCGGGCCTGCTGGGTTTCTTCGCCTCGGGCCTGATCGGGCGGCTGCGCACCCCGGTCCTGCTGTTCGACGCCGCAGGCCTCTGCCTGTTCGCCGTGACGGGCACGGAAAAGGCCCTGGCCTACGGCCTCAACCCGCCGATGGCAGCCATGCTGGGGATGATCACCTGCATCGGCGGCGGCGTCGCCCGCGATCTCCTGACCCTGCAGGTCCCCACCGTCCTGCGTTCGGAGCTGTACGCGGTCGCAGCCCTGGCCGGCGCCGGGACCGTCTCCCTGGGCTTCTGGCTCGACCTGCCGGCCGGGCCGACGGCCCTCGTGGGGGCCGGCCTCTGCCTCTTCCTGAGGGTGATGTCGATCTATCGCGGCTGGCGGCTGCCCGTCGCTGTGGCCGGCAGAAAGTCCTATTCAGAAACTGACTGAATATTTGCGTCTGCACCTTTGGCGAGTGCTGCGTTTCCCTTGCCGGTCCTGTGGATGAACGCTAAACACACGGCCGTCATTTTGTCGCAAGCGGCGTGGGGGAAAAAGCAGCATGGCGACGAAGAAGAAAGCCAAATCGCCTGGCGCTGCACCTGCGGACAAGGCGGCCAACAAGTTGAACGGCAAGGCAATTTCGGGCCGCGGCAGCGGCACGCCGGAAGCCCGGGACACCGCCCGTCTCCTGCTGGAGATCGAGGCCATCCACTGCCGCCCGGAGAACCCGTACATCTTCACGTCGGGACGGGCGAGCCCGGTCTATATCGACTGCCGCAAGATCATCTCCTTCCCGGAGGCACGCGCCAAGATCATGGCGCACGCGCTGAAGGCGATCGACAAGGCGATCGGCTGGAGCAAGATCGACGTGGTGGCCGGCGGCGAGACCGCGGGCATCCCGTTCGCGGCCTTCCTGGCGGCACTCGCCAAGAAGCCGATGATCTACGTCCGCAAGCAGCCCAAGGGCTTCGGCCGCATGGCCCAGATCGAGGGCGAGCTGAAGC